>CAXBAC010000098.1:0-8380 GCA_963973485.1 uncultured Polaribacter sp.
AAATACCTCCGATAGTTCCTTTTAATTTGATAATTCCTGTTTGTTTTGCCATAATTTTTACTTTTTTATATGATTAATATTTCAAATCACGTAACTTTATGACACACTTAAAAAAAAGAGATTCCGCTTTAATCCATCCTTACCGATTAAACCTAAATAACCCTAATTAGGCACTAATAGTTTTAAGTATAGATAAAGCATAGATAATGTATGATGATTACAAAAAGAGCTTGTATATACCCAAAAGACATTCAACGCATCACAGGGCGTAGTGAACGTTATTGTCGTAAGCTTATTAATA
Source organism: uncultured Polaribacter sp. (assembly GCA_963973485.1). Classification (GTDB taxonomy): domain Bacteria; phylum Bacteroidota; class Bacteroidia; order Flavobacteriales; family Flavobacteriaceae; genus Polaribacter. The sequence continues at coordinate 302 of CAXBAC010000098.1, forward strand.
AGATAAAAGAGTATTTAGACAAAGAGCCTCATCAATTTATAACAGTACAAGATTTTGCTAATTATAGTGGTATTGAGGAAGAAACTATTAATAAATATTTAATAGATTAATCATAACATTTGACGCTATTTGTTTGGTTTTAATGAAGTTAAAATCGTAAATTTGTTTTAGACGTTCAAACAATACATACTATTTCAATTTAACTATTAGGTCTACAATTCGGTTCACACTGTTTTAGCACTTTTCCTAAAGTATTGATTTTACTGCATAGTGGCGGTTTAGTTATCATCCTGCCACCCCGACTTTAAACTCCAGAGTTTCTCTGGAGTTTTTTTATTTTCAAATTTCATCAAACTTTAACTTTACTTTTTGTTTAACACTAACCACGTTACATTAAACAATTTGTATCTTTGTTTAAATTCACAAATAAAAAAAGATGCGATTTTTCGATCAAAAAAACATATCTGAACTAGATAAAATTTACAGAATTAATTTAATAAATAGCTGTTCTGGCTTTAAATCTGCAAATTTATTAGGCTCTATTTCTAAAGAAGGTATTACAAATGTAGCTGTATTTAGTTCTGTAACACATTTAGGGTCAAACCCACCAACATTGGGTTTTATTTTAAGACCAACCACAGTACCTAGAAATACACACAAAAATTTGAAAGAATTAGGGTACTTTACAATAAACCATATTTGGGAAGATATCATTGAAGATGCACATCACACATCAGCAAAATATGCTGATAATATTTCTGAATTTGATATGACAAGTTTAAAACCAGAGTTTAAGGGCAAACATAAAGCTCCTTTTGTTAAAGATGCTCCTGTACAAATGGGTATGAAATTTATTGAGGAGATATATGTACCTTCAAATGATGTGATGCTAATTGTTGCACAAATTCAAGAACTATATGTTAATGACGAGTTGCTTGAAAGTGATGGGCTAATAAACTTATCAAAAGGAAATGTTGCCACAATAAATGGTTTAGATACTTATGCAATTCCTAAGTTTAAAAAACAACTCACATATCAACGACCAAAAGAAATATAAAAAATTATGAAAATTCTTGTAACAGGAGCTACTGGCTATATAGGCAAACGTTTAATTCCTCTATTATTAAATGATGGCCATGAAATTGTATGCCCTGTTAGAGATAAAAAAAGAGCACAAAATTATTACAAAGACAAAGAAAATATTGAACTAATTGAAGCTGATTTTTTAGATGCAGAAAGCCTCGAAGCAATTCCAAAAGATTTAGATGCAGGCTATTACTTAATTCACTCAATGTCTAATTCTGCAGAAGAATTTCATACTCTTGAAGAAAAATGTGCCATAAATTTTAAACATTTTGCTGAAAACACTAGCTTAAAACAAGTACTTTATTTAAGCGGAATTACAAACGATACAAAACTTTCAAAGCATTTACTTTCTAGAAAAAATGTTGAAAAAACATTAGCCTCTGGCAGTTACAGTTTAACCACTTTTAAAGCTGGGATTATTGTAGGTTCTGGAAGTTCATCTTTTGAAATAATTAGGGATTTAGTTGAAAAACTACCTGCAATGATTGCGCCCAAATGGTTAAATACCAAAACACAACCTTTAGCCATTAGAGATGTGCTTTCGTTTTTACACAAAGCTCTAGGAAAAAAGGAACTTTATAATAAATCCTATGATATTTTTGGTCCAGAAGTTTTAACTTATAAAACGATGCTTTTACAGTTTGCAGAGGTTAGAAAATTAAAAAGATGGATTTTAACAGTACCAGTTATGACTCCAAAACTATCCTCTTATTGGTTGTATTTTGTAACATCTACATCTTATAAATTGGCTAGTTCATTGGTAAATTCTATGGGTGTAAACGTTATTGGAAAGAAAAGTAACATCAATCAAATTTTAGATGTAAACCCAATGACATATAAAAAAGCTGTTAAGTTAGCTTTTAAAAAAATTGAGCAAAATAGCATCATTTCTAGCTGGAAAGATTCTTATATAAGTAGTGGTAAATTAAAGAATTATGTGCATCAATTTGTAAATGTTCCAGAATACGGTTGCTTTAAAGATTACAAAAAAAGAAAACTAATTAACAGAGAAAAATCTTTAGATAAAATTTGGGCAATTGGCGGAGAAACTGGCTGGTATTATGGTACTTTTTTATGGAAAATACGCGGGTTTATAGATCAGTTTTTTGGAGGAACTGGACTGCGAAGAGGACGAAGACATCCTACAGAATTGTATGCTGGAGATGCTCTAGATTTCTGGAGAGTTATTTATGCTGATAAAGAAAATGGTAAACTTTTATTATATGCAGAAATGATTTTACCTGGTGAAGCATGGTTAGAATTTAAAATAGAAAATAATACTTTATACCAAACTGCAACTTTTAGACCTCATGGTTTGGCTGGCAGGTTATACTGGTATGCAGTAGTGCCTTTTCATTGGTTTATTTTTAATGGGATGATTAATAAAATTGTAAAAAAGTAAGCTCCTTGAAAAAACAACACTTACCTACCAAAGTTTGCCTGGTATGCAACAGACCTTTTACTTGGCGAAAAAAATGGGAAAAGAATTGGGAAAATGTAAAATATTGTAGCGAAAAATGCAAAAGAAACAAAACACAACAGGCTTAATATGGTTTCGTAATAATTTACGAACAAGAGATAATATTTCAATACTAAAAGCAGTAGAAAATCACGAAAAAGTAATCGCAGTATATTTTTTTGATCCAAAATATTTTTCAAAAGATAAATTCGGATTTCAAAAAACAGCAAAATTTAGAGCAAAATTTTTAATTGATACTGTTATTGATTTGCAACAAAACTTAGCAAAGTTAAACATAACACTCCTAACCTACTTTTCAGCTCCAGAAAATAAAATTTCTACTTTAGCTGATGATTATTCTGTAACCTCCATATACAGACAAAAAGAATGGACAAAAGAGGAAGTGGATACTAATAAATTGATAAAAAAAACACTCCCTAAAAATGTTACTTTTGTAGAAGATTATGATCAATTTTTATACCATCCAGAAACCGTTTCTAAAACCTTTAGCAACATACCTGATGTATTTACGCAGTTTAGAAAAAAACTAGAAAAATATGTTACAATTCAAGATGAAAATACTATTGATAAACTTCCTTCATCAAATCAAATAGAAAATGCCACTAAAATTCCAACCCTTAATGATCTAGGGTTTAAAGATTTTAAAATAAGTCCTAAAACTGCATTTCCTTTTTCAGGTGGAGAAACTGAGGCATTAAAAAGATTAAATTATTATCTGTTTGAAAGTAAAAAAGTAGGTTTTTATAAAAAAACTAGAAATGGTTTAGTTGGTAAAGATTATTCAACAAAATTTTCTCCATGGCTAGCAAATGGAAGTTTATCAGCAAAAACAATTTACTATCAAGTTAAAAAATACGAAGCTGAATTCGGTTCAAATCAATCTACATATTGGGTTATTTTCGAGTTGATTTGGAGAGATTATTTCAAATACATTTCTCTAAAATATGATTCAAAAATATTTAAAATTGGCGGGATTTTAGATAGAGAATACAATTGGAATTCAGACAAAGAAGATATTGAAACATGGATAAATGGAGAAACAAAAGATGATTTTGTAAATGCAAACATGATTGAATTAAAAGAAACTGGTTGGATGAGTAATAGAGGAAGACAGAATGTTGCCTCTTATTTCGCTAAAGAATTGTTATTAGATTGGAGAATTGGAGCAGCTTATTTTGAGTCGGTTTTATTAGATTATGATGTGCATAGCAACTATGGAAATTGGATGTATGTTGCTGGTGTTGGAAACGATCCTAGAGATAGAAAATTCAACACTCAACTGCAAGCAGAAAGGTATGATGCAAACCATAAGTTTAGAAAATTATGGCTAGAAAGAACCTTATTTTAAGATGAAAAAATTACGATTAATACTTGGTGATCAACTTAACGAAAGACATACTTGGTTTCAAGAAAATGATGACAATATTACCTACTGCATGTTCGAAATGCGACAGGAAACAGATTATGTAAAACATCACATTCAAAAAGTTACTGGTTTTTTTGTTGCTATGCGTAATTTTTGTGATAAACTTTCTTCTAAAGGTCATAATTTCATTTATTATAAGATTAATGAGGAAGAAAATGAGCAAGATTTAACTAAAAACTTAGCAAAACTTATTGATGCTCATCAAATTGAAAAGTTTGAATATTTAGAACCAGATGAATATCGTTTAGACAAACAGTTAAACAACTTTTGCAAAGATTTAGAGATTGAATCAGAAGTGTTTTCTACAGAGCATTTTTATACAAATAGAGGTTTTTTAAAGGACTTTTTTAAAGGTAAAAAGCAATTTTTGATGGAGAATTTTTATCGAAAAATGCGAAAAAAACATCAAATTTTAATGGTTGACGAACAACCTGAAGGAGGAAAATGGAATTATGATAAAAGCAATCGAAAAAAGTGGAAAGGAGACACTTTAATTCCACCATTTAAAACTTTTGATGAAGATGTTAGTGAAATAGTAAAAGATATAGAAAGTGCTGGTATAACTACTTTTGGAAATATTAATAAGAAAAACTTTGAGTATCCAACTTCTAGAAGTCAAGCTCTTGCTTACTTAAGATATTTTTGTGATAATTTACTAGTTCATTTTGGTGATTATCAAGATGCAATGCATACAGATCAAGTTTATCTTTTTCATTCGAGAATTTCGTTTGCATTAAATACCAAAATGGTATCTCCAAAAGAAATTATAGATAAGGTTTTAGAAACCTTTAGAGAAAATAAAAATGATATTGACATATCACAAGTTGAAGGTTTTATAAGACAAATTATTGGTTGGCGAGAATACATGAGAGGTATGTATTGGATGCTAATGCCAGATTACAAAAAAGAGAATTTCTTAGAAAATAAAAATAAACTTCCAGAATTCTTTTGGACAGGAAAAACTAAAATGAATTGCCTTAAAAACGCAATACAAAATTCATTAGATAATGGTTATGCACATCACATCCAAAGATTAATGGTTACTGGAAATTTTGCATTACTAACACAAATTCATCCAGATGAAATAGATGCTTGGTATTTGGGTATTTACGTAGATGCAATTGAGTGGGTACAACTACCAAATACAAGAGGTATGAGTCAGTTTGCAGATGGAGGTAAAATTGCAACAAAACCTTATGTTTCAAGTGGAAGCTATATAAGTAAAATGAGTAATTACTGTGATAGTTGTAGCTACAAAAAAACAAAAAAGTTTGGAGATGATGCATGCCCTTTTAACACATTATATTGGAACTTTTTAGAGGAAAAGCAAGAAAAGCTGTCATCGAACTTTAGAATGAAAATGATGTATAGTGTGTTGAACAAAATGTCAACATCAGACAGAGCAAAGATTAAAGAAAAAGCAAACCATATTATCGAAAATATAAATGAATACTGATAGAGAGGAAATAAATATAGTTTGGTTTAAACGTGATTTACGACTGCAAGATAATGAGGCTATTCACAATGCATTAACATCTTCAAATCGCACATTGTTAATATACGTTTTTGAAAAAACACTTATACAAGACCCTCATTATTCAGAACGTCATTGGAATTTTATAAAACAGTCTTTAATAGATTTAAACAACAATTTAGAGAAATATAATACAAAAATATTAATAGCTACATCAGAAGTTCTTACAGTATTAAATCAATTACAAAATTATTATAAAATAAATACTGTTTTTTCGCATCAAGAAACAGGATTACTTCTAACATTTAATAGAGATAAAGAATTTAAAAGATATTGCAGAAACAATTCTATCAATTGGGTTGAAAATACAAATAACGGAGTTTTAAGAGGCTTGTTAAATAGACATGATTGGATTGAGAAATGGGAAAACTACATGCATCTACCTCAATTTAAAACAACTTTTAAAAAAACTTCTTTTTTAAATATTGATGAAGTTAAAAAATTAGAAAAGTATTTTTTAGAAGCAGACTTATCAACTCCAAAGCAAGACAATATTCAAAAAGGAGGTACAACAATGGCATGGAAATACGCCAATAGTTTTTTCGAAGATCGATTTAAAAACTACATGAATCATATTTCTAAACCCAAATTAGCAAGAAAAAGCTGTAGCAGGCTCTCTCCATATATTGCTTGGGGAAATGTTTCTATTAGACAAATTTACCAAACAGCAATTACATTAAAAAATGAAGAAAACAAAAAACCTTTAGGAGCATTTATTTCTAGGCTTAGATGGCAAGCTCACTTTATTCAAAAGTTTGAAATGGAGCACACTATGGAAGAAGAAAGTTTAAATAAAGGATATCAAAAATTAAAGAAAAATATTTCTAAAAAGTACCAAAAGGCATGGAAAAAAGGAAAAACAGGTTATCCAATAATTGATGCTTCTATGCGTTGTTTGGCAGAAACTGGGTATCTAAATTTTAGAATGCGTTCTATGTTAGTTTCTTTTTTTACCCATATTTTATGGCAACCTTGGCAAGATGCATCAAAACATTTATCGCAATTATTTTTAGATTTTGAACCTGGTATACATTTTCCTCAACTTAATATGCAAGCAGGAGAAACTGGCATTAATGATTTAAGAATTTACAACCCTATTAAAAACAGCTTAGAACATGATGAAAATGCCATATTTATTAAAGAATGGGTTCCAGAATTAGCAAACTTACCTACAGCATTTATTCATCAACCTTTTTTAATGACTCCTTTAGATGAGCAGTTTAATAACCTTACACTAGGAGTAGATTATCCAAAACCAATAGTAGATTTTAAAGCTGCAAGAAAAAGAGCTAGTAAAATTTTATGGGATATGAAACAAACGAATCAAGTACTACAAGATAATTTTAGAATTTTAAACAAACACACACTTATAGACAGAAAAAAATTGCTAAAAAACTCTTAAAAAGCAATTTTAATAAGTTCTAAATATTTGTTAATTTTTGTTTAATGTTACTTAAATATATTTGAACAAAATATATTTTGATTATATTTGATGTGTGATATTTAATACAACACATAACAATAAAGATGTAACTGCAACCATTAATGATTTATTAGGGAAACCTTATTCTTTTTTTCAATCAATTAAGTTAAAAGGAACTGGCTCTAAAAGAATGATGATTGATGATGTTAGCATTGGTTTCAAAAATATAATGAATACTGTTGCTGATATTAATTATGGAAACATAGAGCTGAGAGAAAAAGGGCTTTTAGTACACATAAATAAAGGTTTAAAAAACTATAGTTGGGCAATTCCTTTTTATCAATTACATATTTACAAAACTAATGGTTTCAGCATTCATGCTCAAGGTAATTTTGTTCGATTTAAAAGCAATAAATTGTTGAAAGAAAATAAGAAATTTATCGACAAACTTATCGATTTAAAAATTGAAAATGATAAACAATTCGATTTTCAATCTTAAAAACGCCTTTAATGAATAACTTAAACACAATAGAAATAGACAGAGTAATAGAAATGGCTTGGGAAGATAGAACAACTTTCGAGGCAATTCAATTTCAATTTGGTTTAAAAGAGCAAGAAGTTATAGACTTAATGCGAAAAGAAATGAAACCTAGCAGTTTTAGAATGTGGAGAAAAAGAGTACAAGGAAGAAAAACAAAACATGAAAAACTAAGAACTTTTGAAAAAGGCAGATTCAAATGTTCTAGACAAAAATCAATATCTAACAACTCTATTGCAAAAAGATAACTAACCGTGCTTTGCTTTTAAGATTAGAGTACTTAAAGACAGCACATAAAAAAGATAACCATGATTACAGAAGTAATATTAAAAGAAAAAGAGCAAGAACAAAAACTAAACGGTTTTTCATTTGAAGAAGTTGGAGACAACCACTTATTTACAGGGCTAGAAACTCCCATGAAAAAAGATGCGTTTAAAATTTCTGATGAAGATAAAAAAGCAAAAATTGCAGTTCTTTTTGAAGAAATTATGGATGTAATGGGCTTAGATCTTACAGACGATTCTTTGCAAGGCACACCAAAAAGAGTTGCAAAAATGTATATTGATGAGATTTTTTCAGGATTAAACCCTGC
>CAXBAC010000099.1:0-8345 GCA_963973485.1 uncultured Polaribacter sp.
AACAGGTTATAATATTGCAGATCCTAGGGGTTATTTAAAAGTTTCTCCAGATGGTACTAAACTAGTAGCAGCAAATATGGCAGCTGGAACTTTTCTTTTTGATTTTGATGATAAAACTGGTGTTGTTAGCAACTTCAATAACACCTCATTTCTAAGTCAACTTAACGTTAGTGGTAGTGGTTATGGAGTTGAATTTTCTACCTCAAGTAGAAGACTGTATGTTTCGACTGGTAGTTTTAATCCTGACTCAGAAAATTTATTTCAATTTGATTTAACATTACCTACTATAAATGAAATCAATGCATCTAGATATTTAGTTTTTAACTATTTCAATACAAGAGGAGCTCTTCAATTAGGGCCTAATGGGAAAATCTATTGGTCTTCTGATGGTGATTCTAACAATAATGGGAATAACACCTCCAACAGCATCAGTGTTATTAACAAACCAGAAGAGTTAGGTGATGCTTGCAATTATTCTCATCAATCTGTTTTAGTTGGTAATGGTAATGTAAACCCAACACAAGGCTTACCTCCTTTTATTTCATCTTTACTATTACCAATTGAAATTACAGATTCAGATACCAATCAATCAATTAACAATCAAGATTTAGAATTTTGCACAGGGCAAAACAAAACAATAGTTCCAGAACCAGTTTCAGGTACGAATAAAACTTACGAATGGACTTTTGATGATGGTAGAAATACCACTGTATTAACTAATAATGAAGAACTTGTATTAACTAATTTAACAACGGCAAATAATGGAGTTTATGCTTTAAAAATTGAATTAACAGACAATTGTGGTAATGTAACTGAATTTAATGGTACGTTCACAATCGAAGTTTTTGAGACTGCTATTGCCACAAAACCAGTAGATATAAATTTTTGTGATACAGACAGAGATGGTTTTAATAATTTCAATTTACAAGTAGAAAAAAATAGTGAAATTTTAAATGGTTTAGATCCTACTATTTTTGATGTTGTTTATTTTGAATCCTTTACAGATGCCAATACAGGTAATAATCCATTACCAAATCCATTTACAAATAAAACAGCATTTAACTCACAAACCATATATGCAAGAGTACAAAACAAAAAAGCATCCAACGCTTGTTTTGATATTACAAATTTCACTCTAGCTGTAACAGATTTACCAGAACCTACTCAACCTGAGCCCTACAGAATTTGTGATGATTTAGAAAGCGGAAGTGATACAGATGGAGTTATCAACTCATTTCTTCTAAATACTAGAGATAATGAGATTTATGGATCTTTAGATAGCTCTCAATACAATATTAGCTATCATACAACACAAGCAGGAGCAGAAACAAATGATCCGTCTACTATTGTAGATAAGAATGCAAACTATACTGTTACTAATTCTCAAACGATTTATATTAGAATTGAAAACAAAGACAATACAGGTTGTTATGATGCTAACGCTACTTTAGAGCTAATTGTTGATCCTTTACCTACAATTACTCAAGAAGTAGATCTTTTACAATGTGATGACGATTTAGATAGAGTTTCTACAATCAATTTAACAGAAGCAGAAATAAGTATTTCTAGCAATTATCAAAATGAAACTTTTGAATACTTTGCAACAGAAGCAGATGCTATTGCTGGAAGCCCTTTAGTAGATGATGAAGTTCGCTATCCTGTAAACCAAAGTGGAGAGGCTTGGGTTAGAGTAATTTCGAACCAAGATTGTTATCGAATTTCAAAAATTAATTTAGAAGTCGAAGCTGCTGCAGATGTTGCTTATAATAAAGAATTTCCTGGAGTTTGTGATGATTTTTTGCAAGCAGATGGTACAAATGGACCTGCAAATGATGACACAGATGGAATTACAAATTTCGATTTTAGTGATGCAAATACAGAAATCTTAGCGTTTTTTCCTCCTGCATTACAACCCGATTTAGAAATTACATATTACGAAACTAGAGCAGATAGAACAGCTGTAATAAATGAAATAACAGATATTGCTAATTATAGGAATATAAATTACCCATCTAATGTAACAAGACAAACTATATATTTTAAAATTACTAATAAAAATAATAATAACTGTAATGGAACAGGAGAACTGTATCTTAAAACAGATCCAGTGCCAATGGCTGAAAATGTTCCTGATTTAGAACTTTGTGATAATGCAATTGATGGTGATGCCTCTAATGGTTTTGTACAATCTTTTGACTTAGAATCACGAACTTTAGATATACTAAATGGGCAAAATCCTGCAGATTTTACAGTAACCTATCACCTTTCACCTGTAGATGCAAATAATGGCTTAAATTCTCAAAGCTCTCCTTTTACAAATACTACAAAAGATTTACAACCTATTTATGTTAGAGTTACAAATAATACAACAGGTTGTTTTACAGATCATACTTCGTTTAATGTTATCGTAAATCCAATTCCTGTAGCAAACTTTGTTGAGGATTTAGAAGTTTGTGATGACAATTCTGATGGTTCTGCTAGAAACGGTTTTTCACAATCTATAGATTTAGAATCACAAACTAATGGTATTTTAGGTACTCAAGATCCAAGTATTCATGAAGTAACTTATCACAGATCATTAGCAGAAGCACAAACAAATTCTAACCCTTTAGTTTCTCCTTATTCAAATATTCAAGCAGATAGAGAAACAATTTATGTTCGCATTTATAATACTAGTTCAACATGTGTTAACGATATATCTAATTTTGATGTTATTGTAAATCCAGAACCTACTTTTATTGCCCCAATTAATTTAGCCTATTGTGACGATGATTTAGATGGTGATGATGCCAATGGAATTGTCCAAAATATAGATTTAGACAGTAAAATTTCAGAAATATTAGGTACAACTCAAGATCCAAATGATTTTAACGTAACTTTTCATTTATCACAAAATGATGCTTCTACAGGAACTGATGCATTAGTATCACCTTATCAAAACTCAAATCTTACAGAAACTATTTATGTTCGTATTCAAAACAAACAAACATTATGTGTAAATGATGACGCAACCTTTGAAGTTATTGTAAATCCTCTACCCAATTTTACGGTTACTACACCTCAAATTTTGTGTTTAAATAATTTACCTTACAACATCAGTGTAGAAAACCCTAGAGATAATTATACCTATGTTTGGACAGATGAAAATGGTAACGTTTTAAATAGTACTTCTGTAGATAATATTGATATATCAACTGGAGGAAATTATAAAGTTACAGCTACCACTACAGATGGTACAATGTGTTCTAGAGCAGAAACTATTGTTGTAAACGAATCTAATATTGCTACATTAGATGCTAGTTTTGTTACTATTGTAGATGAATCAAACAACCTAGGTAGCACAAATAATTTATCAATTTCTATAGATGTTATTAATAATGATTTAGGTCCTGGCGATTATCAATTTGCAATAATAAATACAGATGATAACACAAGAACGCCTTTTGCAGGCTTTCAAGATGAACCGCTTTTCGAAAATTTAGAAGGCGGAATTTATCAAATTATAGTTAATGATAAAAATGGCTGTTCACCAGACACAACTTTATTGGTTTCTGTAATACAGTTTCCAAAATTCTTTACACCAAATGGTGATAGCAAAAATGACACTTGGGTAGTTAAAGGTGCAAATCAAACTTTTTATCCTAATGCAAGTATCAATATTTTTAACAGGTTTGGAAAAATCGTAGCTCAAGTACCTATTGACAGTGAAGGTTGGAACGGAACTTACAAAGGCAAATTATTACCTTCTGATGATTATTGGTACAACATCACACTTGTGCCAGCAGATTCAAACAAACCAACAATTAATAAAAAAGGAAATTTTTCATTAATAAGAAAATAAAAATTAACTAATCATTTAAAGAAAAAATATTTTTACATTAAACATAACTTTTATTTTTTATTTCATGATAATAGTATCATTAAAAAACAGATATTTTTAGTTTAATTAAATTATAAATAACCAAAATAAAAAAAGACCAAAACTAAAATAGTTTTGGTCTTTACTTTTTATAATTAAAAGAAAATTATTTCAATTTCTTTTTAACAGCTACTTCTTTGTATGCTTCTATAACATCACCTTCTTGAATATCATTGTAGTTTTTAATTTGTAAACCACAATCGTATCCTTTAGCTACTTCTTTAACATCATCTTTAAAACGTTTTAGAGAAGACAATACACCATCGTGAACTACAATTCCATCTCTAATAATTCTAATTTGAGAATCTCTAAATATCTTACCAGACATTACCATACAACCTGCAATGTTACCAACTTTAGAAATTTTATAAACTTCTCTAATTTCTACATTACCAGTAACTTCTTCTTTCATTTCTGGAGACAACATGCCTTCCATTGCATCTTTAAGATTGTTAATTGCATCGTAAATAATAGAGTATGTTCTAATATCTACTTCTTCTCTATCTGCTACAGCTCTTGCATTTCCTTGTGGTCTTACATTAAACCCAACAATAATTGCATCAGATGCTGTTGCTAATAACACATCACTTTCTGTAATGGCTCCTACACCTTTATGTAAAATATTAACCTGAATTTCTTCTGTAGATAATTTCTGGAAAGAGTTTGTTAATGCTTCTACAGAACCATCTACATCTCCTTTAAGGATGATATTTAATTCTTTGAAGTCTCCAAGTGCAATACGTCTTCCAATCTCGTCTAACGTTAATGTTTTCTGAGTTCTTACAGATTGCTCTCTTTGTAGTTGAGAACGTTTTGTAGCAATTTGTTTTGCTTCTCTTTCGTCTTCAAATACTAAGAATTTATCACCTGCTTGTGGTGCACCATCTAAACCTAATATTGATACTGGAGTTGATGGACCTGCTACTTTTAATTTTTTCCCTTTGTCATTAAACATAGCTTTTACTTTACCACTATGTTTACCTGCAAGAATATAATCTCCAACTCGTAAACTACCTGCTTGTACTAAAATAGTGGTTACATAACCTCTACCTTTATCTAATTGTGCTTCCACAACTGTACCTACAGCGTTTTTATTAGGATTTGCTTTTAATTCTAAAACCTCTGCTTCTAATAATACTTTTTCTAAAAGCTCATCTATACCTTGTCCTGTTTTTGCTGATATGTCTTGAGACTGGATGTTTCCTCCCCATTCTTCTATCAACAAATTCATTTGAGATAATTGTGTTTTTACATTATCTGGATTTGCGTTTGGTTTATCAACTTTATTGATTGCAAAAATAATTGGTACTCCTGCTGCTTGAGCATGAGAAATTGCTTCTTTAGTTTGTGGCATTACATCATCATCTGCTGCAGCTACAATAATTACTAAATCTGTTACTTGAGCACCTCTAGCACGCATTGCAGTAAAGGCTTCGTGACCTGGTGTATCTAAAAATGCTATTTTTTGATCACCTACATTTACAGAATATGCTCCAATATGTTGCGTAATTCCACCACTTTCACCTTCAATTACGTTTGCATTTCTAATATAATCTAGTAAAGATGTTTTACCATGATCTACGTGACCCATTACTGTAATAATAGGAGCACGAGTTTCTAAATCTTCTGGTTTATCTTCTACTTCTTCTATTGACTCCTCTACTTCTGCACCAACAAATTCTACTTTGTAGTTAAATTCCTCAGCAACAATTACTAATGTTTCAGCGTCTAAACGTTGGTTCATTGTAACCATCATTCCTAAAGACATACATGCAGAAATAATGTTTGTTACAGGAACATCCATCATTGTAGCAACTTCACTTACAGTAACAAACTCTGTTACTTTTAAGATTTTGTTGTCTAATTCTTGTGCTTCTAATTCTGCTTCAGATTGTTCTCTTCTAGCATCACGTTTATTTCTACGATATTTAGCACCTTTACCTTTAGAAGATTTTCCTTGTAATTTCTCAAGAGTTTCTCTTACTTGTTTTTGGATTTCTGCTTCTGTTGGCTCTTCCTTTTTAACTGGAGTTCTACTATTAGCTCTTCCTCTTGGCCCAGTTCCTCTTGGTCTAGTATTGTTAGAACCTCTGTTTCCTGTAGGTCTTCCTACACCACCTCCACCAGGTTTACTAATTCTTTTACGTTTTTTCTTAGCGTCTGAACCCGTTTTCTTAACCTCGGTTTTTTTCTTTTTAGGTTTTTCAAATTGTTTTAAATCAATTTTTTTACCTGTAAAGTTAGGTCCGTCTAATTTTTTATACTGAGTTTTTATTGCTTCAGCATTTTCTGGAGTTACCTCTTCTGCTTTAGCCTCAGATTTTTCTTCTACTTTTTTAGTTGTTGGCTTAGCTTCAGATTTTGCAGTAGCTTTATCAATTTCTGATATTACTTTTGCTTTTTCTGGCTTCTCAACTTTTTTAGTTTCAACCTTTTCTGTTGTAACTTTTTTAGTTTCAATTGGAGCCTCTACCTTTTCTTGCTTTTCAGCGATTTCAGGAGTAGATTTTTTTGGTGTTTCTGCAACTTTTTCCTCTTTTATAGGTTCTTCTTTTGCAACAAATTCCTCTTTCTCAACAGGCTTTTTACCAACGTTGTCGATATCTATTTTACCAACTTTTTTCAGCTCTAATTTTTCTGCTTTGGCTTTAAGAATTTCTTCTTTCTTCTCTTCCTCTGCTCTTTTCTTTTCTAATTTAGCTTCAAGTTCTAAACGAATCGCTTCTTTCTCTTTACGTTTTTCTTCGCCAACTTCTTTAGATGCTGCTTTTTTATTAGCATCTGTTTCAAAGCCATCTAGTAATACTTGATAGACGTCACCAGAAATTTTAGTTGTTGGTCTTGCTTCTATTTCATGACCATTTTTTGCTAAATATTCTACTGCTCTATCAAGAGAAATGTTTAATTCTCTTAAAACTTTATTAAGCCTCATTGTTTTGCCTACAGACATATATTCTTTTTAACTTTATAATTGTAAAAATATAATTTTTACTTTACTTTTTTACTATGATTAGTCTTCGAATTCTTCTTTAAGAATTCTTTGAACATCAATAATTGTTTCTTCCTCTAAATCAGTTCTTTTAACTAATTCTGCAACGCTTGTTTCTAATACACTTCTTGCAGTGTCCAAACCAATTTTCTTGAATTCTGTAATAATCCAGTCTTCAATTTCATCTATAAATTCTGTTAACTCTACATCTTCTTCTTCTAAACCTTCTCTTTGAACGTCTATTTCGTAGCCTGTTAACTCACTTGCTAGTCTAATATTAACTCCACCTCTACCAATTGCTTTAGAAACTTCTTCTGGTTTTAAAAGTACACTTACACGTCCTTTTTTACCATTTTTTTCTTCTTCATACATAGTAATTTCCATAGAAGTTACTTTTGCAGGGCTTAATGCTCTTGAAATAAATAGCTGCTCGTTTTTAGTGTAATTGATAACATCTATATTTTCATTACCTAACTCACGAACTATACCATGAATTCTTGAACCTTTAACACCAACACAAGCTCCAACTGGATCTATTCTATCATCATAAGAATCTACTGCTACTTTTGCTTTTTCTCCTGGAATTCTTGCAACTCCTTCTACAGTAATTAAACCATCGAAAACTTCTGGAATTTCTTGTTCAAACAATTTCGTTAAAAATGCAGGTGATGTTCTAGATAAAATTATTGCTGGTTTATTACCTCTTAATTCTACGGTTTTAATAACACCTCTTACATTGTCTCCTTTTCTAAAGAAGTCTGAACGTATTTGCTCACTTTTTGGTAAAACAATTTCATTTCCTTCATCATCTAACAAAATAATTGCATTATGTCGAATATGATGTACTTCTGCACTAAATAAATCGCCTTCTAAATCTTTAAATTGCTTAAAGATATTTGTGCTATCGTGTTCGTAAATCTTAGAAATTAGGTTTTGTCTTAACGCTAAAATAGCTCTTCTACCTAAATCTATCAATTTTACCTCTTCAGATACGTCTTCACCAATTTCAAAATCTGGCTCAATTTTTCTTGCTTCGCTTAATTCTATTTCTTCATTATCATCTTCAGAAAAACCATCTGCAACAACAACTCTATTTCTCCAAATTTCTAAATCTCCTTTATCTGGGTTAATAATAATATCAAAATTATCATCGGAACCAAACTTACGTTTTAAGGCTGCTCTAAAAACTTCTTCTAAAATAGACATTAATGTTACTCTGTCTATACTTTTAATATCTTTAAATTCTGAAAACGAATCAATTAACGCTATATTTTCCATTACATCTATACTTAAAATACAATCTTCACTTTTGCTTCTTTAATATCTTTATAGGCTAGTGTTGCTGTTTTTTGTACAGTAACTTTTCCTTTACCTATGGGTTTTGGTTCTCTAGTTTTCCATTGTAAAACAATATTGTCTTGATCTGCTTCTACTAAA
>CAXBAC010000100.1:0-8338 GCA_963973485.1 uncultured Polaribacter sp.
TTATGCCAGGAATTAAAGGTCTAAACGCAGCATTTTGTTTTTCTACTCCAGAAACACTCATTGCACCTTGTGTATTTCCATGATATGAGTTTTTAGCAGCAATAATTTCGCTTCTTCCTGTAACTCTCTTTGCTAATTTTAAAGCGCCTTCTGTTGCTTCTGTACCAGAATTGGTAATGTATACAGATTGTAAGCTATTAGGTAGCGTAGCAGCTAATGATTTACACAATGCTACTTGTGGTTGTTGAATAAACTCACCATATACCATAACATGGGTATATTGGTCTACTTGATTTTTTATGGCTTTGTTAACTTTGGGATGATTATGCCCTAAACTATTGGCAGAAACACCAGCAACAAAGTCTAAATATGCTTTGCCATCAGTATTATAAATATATGAACCTTTGGCGTGAGAAATTTCTATAGCCAATGGGTGAGGAGAGGTCTGTGCTTGGTATGTAAAAAAATCTGACTTCAAGTTATTCGTCTTTTTTAGGAGCCCCTGTTTTTTTCTCTACTGATTTTTTAGCTTTTCTTTTATCACCTTTAAAAAGAGCAGGTTTTTTTTGTACGTTTTTTTTAAGTGGAGCTCTATTTGGAGTATCGTCCTTTATAAAAATATCTGATTGTTGCTTAGGTTGTTCGTCTTCTCGCCAAATAAATCCTTTTATTTTTCTTCCATCTTCTGCTAATTCTGAAGGAGGATAGGTTTTTCCATTTGAGTTTTTCAGGTATTTTATAGTTTGAATCTCTCCTTCGTTCAATGTAAATTCAATATTACTAGATACTTCTTTGGTAATGGTTTCTAAAGCCTGTGTATCTTGATTTCTATTAAAATAAATTGACTCAGCATTACCTTTTACTAATAGAAATCGTAGGGTATTGTTCTCGAATTTCCCATACATATTTCTACCTTTAATTTGATTGAAATCATTTTTAGCTAAAGAATCCTTAGAAACAATTAAGGATTGCTATATACTTTTAAAGAGTCTAGTTTTTCAGTGTCAATATTTGATTGTAAAAAAATACTATCTCCAGTAATTTGATTCTGATCAGACCAAATAACAGGATTTCGATACATTTTGGTATATCCTGTGGCTTGGTTGGTGTGAATAGAATCGCACTTGCCTTGCAAATCTGATTTGAATATTTTAACATTATGATAGGTTCTAACAATGCGCTTTTTAGGTTTTCCTGTAACCAATAAAGTATCACCATGAATAAACATGGAGTCTTTATCTATAATAGATATAGCTACTGCTCTTTTTATGATATATAACGAATCTTTTTTCTCGAAAAGCTCTGCATAATTTCCTTTGGTAATAAAATTTTGAACGGTGTCTATTACTTTAATATTGTTGGTTGCAGATGCGAAACCTCTATTTTTATCATAATACAAACTATCTCCTTCAACAGTTCTTTCATCTAAATAGAGTTTTGCGTTTTTTGTAAAATGAGAAATGTCTGTTTTAGTATTGTAAAACCCTCTTTCTGAGTAGAGTTTATTGTCGTTTTGAGTATTGGTTATTGTTGATGGTCCATACAAATAAGCCAAACCACTATTGGTGTAGTAATCTAAATGATTAGAAGCCAAATTATGTTCTGGATTTACAACAGTAACTCTAGTTGTAGCTGTAAATTTTTTATTTTCTAAATAATAGTTTCCATACTTACTTTTAAGTGTATTTGTTGCATCTTTTATAGTAGCATAATCTTGGTAATATAATTTTTGATTGATTCTGTCAAACTGTAAGGTATCTGTAGTTAACGTCATTGTAGGATCTTTTAATACTACATTTCCCCAAGAAAGTGCTTGTTTTGAATTGGCATCATAATCTGCATAATCACTAGTTTGTGTTATGGTATCTCCTTGTTTTATTAAAACCTGACCTAGAGCTTTAAAAAAGTTTTGTTTTTTATAATATAAGGCTTGTTGGCAGGTAAGCTCAATACCTTCATGTATCATTTTAACCTTACCAATAAGTCTTGTTGCTCCTGGATATTTTTCTTCGTCTGCATCTTGAATTTCAGCTTCATACTGAATTTTCTTTGTTTCTTGAGCAAAAGAAATGGATACAGTTAAAATAAGGCACAAAAAAAATATTCTCTTCAAAAGTTTTGTTTTGCGACAAAAATAATGAAAAGAATATCTTCTATTCTTAATATTTAGATAAAACTATCTATTAATCGTTTGTTTTCTATCTGGGCCAACAGAAACTATTTTAACAGGTACACCTGTTTCTTTTTCTATAAAAGCCACATAATCTAATAAGTTTTTAGGTAATTGGTCTGCAGCTGTCATTTTTGTTAAATCGTCTTGCCAACCTTTAAACTCAGTATAGTTTACAGATACATTTTCTGGCTCAATGTTATAAGGTAAATGTGTAATTTCTTCTCCTTTATAATTGTAAGAAGTACAAATTTTTAACGTATCAAAACCAGATAGTACATCACCTTTCATCATCATTAATTGTGTTACTCCATTTACATCTACAGCATATTTTAGTGCTACTAAATCTAACCAACCACACCTTCTTGGTCTTCCAGTTGTAGCACCAAATTCGTGACCTACTTTAGCCATAGTTGCTCCATCTTCATCAAACAATTCTGTTGGGAATGGCCCAGATCCAACTCTTGTTGTATACGCTTTAAAAATACCAAATACATCTCCAATTCTGTTTGGTGCAACACCTAAACCTGTACAAGCTCCAGCTGCAGTTGTATTAGAAGATGTTACAAAAGGATATGTACCAAAGTCAATATCTAAAAGAGAACCTTGTGCACCTTCTGCTAAAATGGTTTTTTTATCTTTTATAGCTTGATTTAAAAATTCTTCGCTATCAATAAACTGCAACGTTCTTAATTTATCTATTCCTTTACAGAACTCATTTTCTAATTCTTTTAAATCGTATTCAATTTGAACGTCGAAAAACTCCAACATTTTAAGATGCTTTTCTGTTAAAGCATCGTATTTTTCTTTCCAGTTGTCTAACTCTAAATCTCCAACACGCATTCCATTTCTACCAGTTTTGTCCATATACGTTGGACCAATTCCTTTTAATGTAGAACCTATTTTGGCTTTACCTTTAGAAGTTTCTGATGCAGCATCTAATAACCTGTGTGTAGGTAAAATTAAATGTGCTTTTCTAGAGATTAATAATTTAGACGTATAATCGATATTATGTTTGTCTAAATTTTCTAACTCTTTTTTAAAGATTACAGGGTCTATAACTACACCATTACCAACTACATTTAAAGCTGTTTTATGAAAAATACCTGAAGGAATAGTGTGTAAAACGTGTTTAAATCCGTCAAAAATTAAGGTATGTCCTGCATTAGGTCCTCCTTGAAAACGAGCGATGATATCGTAGTTTGTGGTTAAAACATCTACAATTTTACCTTTTCCTTCATCTCCCCATTGTAATCCTAGTAATAAATCTACAGCCATTATTTGTTGTGTAATTGTTTAATCTTTTATTTAGTTGTGTTGCAACAAGATATTTATAGTTTCTTGTTGTTATTTTTTAGTCTTTTTTGTTCCGTAAAAATACAGTGAGTGGTTGTGAATATCAATATCAAAAATTTCTTCAATTGTTTTTTTGATGGTTTGTATTCTTGGGTCACAAAACTCTTTTACATCACCAGAATCTGTAAAAATTACATGATCGTGGTTTTTATCGAAATAACTTTTTTCGTAACGAGCCATAGTTTGCCCATCAAATTGATGTTTTCTAACCAAATTACAATCTAACAGTAAATCTATAGTGTTGTACAAGGTGGCTCTACTTACTCTATAATTTTTGTTTTTCATTTTGATGTAAAGAGATTCTATATCAAAATGCTCATCTGCATCATAGATTTCTTGGAGTATAGCATAACGTTCAGGAGTTTTTCTGTGCTTATGCTCTTGTAGGTATGAGGTAAAAACTTTTTTAACTACTTCTTGATTTTCAAGAGAATTACTCATGGACTTAATTTTTACGAAAAGACAAATTTACAGTTATTTCTGACAAAAAATCAACTTTTATAGAAATGATATTTACATTCTATTAACACGCTCTACACTTTTAACACCTTCTACCTTTTGAATACGTTTAATAAGCTTGTTTAATTGTGTACTATTTTTAACACTTAGCGATATTTTTCCATCAAAAACACCTTCATCTCCAGGGATATTAATGCTGTGAATAAAAACTCCCATATTTGTTGAAATGATACGTGTTACTTCATTTACAATACCAGAATGATCTACTCCTTTTATTTGTAAGATTACTTTAAAATCTTGTTTTGTAGAATCAATCCACTTGGCTTTCATGATTCGATAAGCATAGTTCGATTGCAAAGAAATTGCATTAGGACAGTTTTTCTTATGTACTTTTATACCATCATTAATGGTTAAAAAACCAAAAACGTTATCTCCTGGAATTGGGCTACAACATTTCGATAACGTATAATCTAGTTTTTCTTCTTCTTTACCAAAAACCAATGCATCATACTTGTGTGTAACTTCTTCTGTATGTTCTACATTTTCTGTTGGTGATGGGCCTCTTCTTAATTTAGTTTTAAAGAAATTTAAAATAGAACTGTTTCTTTGTGATACGTATGCTTTAAGCTGTGTATTGTCTATAGCACCATTTCCCATTCTATAAAATAAATCGAAACTTGTTTTTAGTTTAAAGAAGTTTACAAGTTCGTTTGTAGTGTTTTCATTAAACGGAATTTTTAAGTGACGAAGTTTGCGTTTTAAAATAGCTTTGCCTTCTTCTGCAATTTCTTTTTCTTCTTCTTTTAGTGCTGCTCTAATTTTAGTTCTAGCCCTTGCTGTAATTACAAAATCTAACCATCTAGAATTTGGCTTATTTGTAGAACTAGTAATCACTTCAATTTGATCTCCACTACTTAACGTGTAACTTAATGGCACTAATTTTCCATTTACTTTAGCTCCTCTACATTTTAAACCTACATCTGTATGTATGGCAAAAGCAAAATCTAAAGCAGAAGCATCTTTTGGTAATGATTTTAAATCGCCTTTAGGTGTAAAAACATAAATTTCTTTTGCATAAAGGTTCAGTTTAAAATCCTCAACAAAATCAACAGCATTTAAACTCTGATTTTCTAAAGTTTCTTTGAGTTTATTGAGCCAGCTTTCTAAACCACTTTCATTAGCACCACCTTGTTTGTACTTAAAGTGAGCAGCATAACCTTTTTCTGCTATTTCGTTCATTCTTTCAGAACGAATTTGAACTTCTACCCACTGTGCATCTGGTCCAATAACTGTAATGTGTAAAGCTTCGTAACCTGTTGATTTTGGCTGAGAAATCCAATCTCGTAAACGAGCAGGATTTGGTCTAAAATTATCGGTTACAATAGAATAGATTTTCCAAGCGTCGTGTTTTTCATCTTTAGAAATAGGTTTAAAAATAATACGGATGGCATATTTATCAAAAACCTCTTCGAAAGTTACATTTTGCTTTTGCATTTTTCTTCGGATAGAAAAAATAGATTTAAACCTACCTTTAATATCGTAAGAAAAACTCTCCTTATCTAAACCATTTTTTAACGTATCTTCAAAACGTTTTAAGTAGTTTTGTTGCTCTTCTTTACTTTCTTTTATTTTAGCTACAATACTTTTAAAAACCTCTGGCTCTGTGTATTTTAAACCTAAATCTTCTAACTCTGTTTTAATGTTATATAAGCCTAATCTGTGAGCTAAAGGGGCATAAATATACAGTGTTTCTGATGCAATTTTAACCTGTTTATGTGTAGGCATAGCATCCATAGTTTGCATGTTGTGCAAACGATCTGCAATTTTTATTAAGATAACCCTTACATCATCATGTAAGGTTAAGAGCATTTTTCTAAAGTTTTCTGCTTGTATAGAAGAGTCTTGTTCTTTGTTTAATTGCGATATTTTGGTAAGGCCATTTACAATTCTAGCAATGGTTTCACCAAAAAGATGCTCCATATCATCTATAGTATAGTCTGTATCTTCTACAACATCGTGCAACAAAGCAGCAGCAATAGAAGTGGCACCTAAACCTATTTCCATAGCTACTATTTTAGCTACAGCTATAGGATGAAATATATAAGGTTCACCTGTTTTTCTGCGCTGTTTGGAATGTGCGTCTACAGCAATATCAAAAGCCTTTCTTATCAGTTCTTTATCTTCTTTTGATAAGACTTCATAAGTTCCCTTTAGCAAATCTTTATAACGATGAGCTATCTCTTTATTTTCTTCTTCTATGGTTGCAGTATATTCCATAAACTTATTAAGGGTTTTTATCTAAAGTGAAGTTAGGAAATGTTAATTGAACAGCCAAGAAATTACTTTTCTAAATTTTCAATTCTTTCTAGTAATGTTGGGTGCGAATAATGAACAAAAACGTATGCAGGATGTGGTGTTAAATTACTTAAACTATTTTTTGATAGTTTCTTTAAGGATGTAATTAACGGTTTTGCTGCAAAAGTTTCTTTGGCAAAATTATCTGCTTGATATTCAAACTTTCGAGACATGTAATTCATGAACAAACCTGTAACTTCTGATATTGGTGAATATAATATACCAAAAGCAATTAACCCAATATGAAAACTTGGTGTAGCTACACCTAATGCTTCTGATAAAATAGGCGAATTCACAAAAAGTGATAAAACATATAGTGTTACACCCGTTAATAATATAGAGGCTACTAAATTAAAAATAATATGCTTTTTCTTGTAATGACCAACTTCATGTGCTAAAACAGCTACAATTTCTTCGGTTTCTAAATCGTTAATTAGTGTGTCGTAAAGCGTTATTCTTTTTTGAGCACCAAAACCAGAGAAATAAGCATTTGCTTTGGTTGATCGTTTAGAACCATCTATAACAAATATATTGTTGATGGTAAAGCCTACTTTTTTAGCATATTTTTCTATGGCAAATTTAAGTTCACCATCTTCTAAAGGGGTTTGTTTGTTAAATAATGGTACAATAAGTTTTGCGTAAAACATATTCATAAATAGTGAAAACACAGCGATTAAAATCCAAGCATATATCCAGAAATTCGCCCCAGCAAATTGGTGAAACCAAATAATAAGTGATAAAATACCACCTCCTAAAATAATAGTCATAACCCACCCTTTTAGTTTATCTAACCAAAATGTTGTTCTTGTTGCTTTGTTAAAACCAAATTTTTCTTCGATAACAAAAGTTTTATAATATGAAAAAGGAGTTGTTATAATATCTGAACCCAACATAATAATACCAAAGAAGATTAAAGCAACTAAAATTGGGTGATTGGTAATACTTCTGGCAACTTCATCTAAATAGGCAAACCCTTCAAACCAAAAGAAACCTAAAGTTAATGCTAAAGAAAATGTACCTGTAATATTCGAAAATTTAGCATTCGTTTTTTTATAAGCTTGTGATTTTTTGTAGGCTTCATCATCATAAACATCTGCTAATTTTTCAGGAATTTTATCATCAAAATGCTTTGTATTTAAAGAGTCTAGAATTTTATCAACTAAAAAAGAGATGATAATGATGGCTATTAAAATATTAAATAGAGTAGTGGGCTGCATTTATTTTTTTATATTTTTATGTGCAAACATAGCTGCACCAATAATACCAGCATTGTTTTTAAACTCAGCAACTTTAACTTTTACATCGGTTTCTAAATATTGTTTAAAACCATCAAATCTTTTACTGATACCACCACCAAGAATAATTAGACTTGGAGAAAATACTACTCTTGTGTACTCCAACAATTCATCGAAACGAAGTGCCCACTCTTTTAATGTTAAATGTTCTTTTTTTCGAACAGAATCTGCAGTGTAATATTCGATAATATCACCATTTTGGTGTAGCATTTTACCCAATTCTAGATTAGGAATTAATCTGCCATTAAAAAATAAACCAGAGCCAATACCTGTACCTATGGTAATAACAATAACTACTCCTTTTTCTTTTTTTCCAGCACCTAGACTTACTTCTGCAACACCCGCTAAATCAGCATCATTACTCACGTAAAAAGGTAAATTAGTTTCTTTTTTAAAAAGTTTATCAACCTTAACATTTAGCCATTTTTTACTCAAATTACCAGTATGAATACATTTTCCCCCTACAATTGTTGTAGGAAAACTACAACCTACAGCTTTTTTCCAATCAAAATGGCTGCTTTTATTCCAGAGCCTCCTATATCAAGTCCTAATATTTTCATTTTTATATTTTAAATTCACGTTGTCTTTTTGCCTCAAAAATAACTATTGCAGCAGCCACAGAAACATTCATAGAATCAATTTTGCCTTGCATAGGTATGTTTATATTTCGAGTAGCATTTTCGCGCCAAATTTTTGTTAAGCC
>CAXBAC010000101.1:0-8263 GCA_963973485.1 uncultured Polaribacter sp.
AATGGTATTAATGATTTAGACACCATAAACATTCCTAAAGAAGGCATTAATAAAGTAGCCTTAAATTATGAGAATTTTTACCCAGAACTTAACACTTTTGATAACTGGAAAAGCCTTGAAAACAGAATTTTTAATAAACCTCTTAAATTAAGTTTAATTAAAGATGTAAACGACCCTTATTATAATCAAATTTTTTATCAACCTAGCTTTGGTTACAATTTTTATAATGGTGTAATTCTAGGCGTAAAATTACACAATAAAGCCTTAATAAAAAGAAATTTTGAGTTTACAGTTGCTCCTTCTTATGCCACTAAAAGCAGCAGTGTAATTGGTAATTTTTCTGTTTTATATAATCAATATTTTGAGAAAACAAACATTTATAAAATCATGTATGGTGTTTCTGGAGTAAATTTAGATTATGCTCCAAATTTATCTTACCAATCGTTATTCCCTTTTGTAAATGTTATCTTTAAAAGAAAAAGTTTAAGAGACGCTACTTCAGAATCTATTAGTGCTAGATTTATACATATAGATAAAGAAATACCTGAAGGACAAACACCTACAAACGAAGATAATTATGGTGTTGTAAGTGTTATGTACAATTATATAAACCCAGATATTATTAAAGAATTTCGTTATAATTTTGGTTTAGAGTTTGCAGAAAAGTTTTCTAAAATCTCAGCTGATATTAGATACAGATCTTTATCTACAACAGATACTCAGTTAGATTTTAGATTTTTTGGAGGTGTATTTTTAAATAATAAAACAGAAGGAGATTATTTTAGTTTTGGTTTAGACAGAGCAAACGACTATCTATTTCAACTTAATTATTTTGGTAGATCAGAAGATTCAGGTATTTTTAGTCAACAATTTATTATTGCTGAGGGAGGATTTAAATCGGTTTTACCAGTTCGTTTTGCAAATCAATATATGTTTGCTTTTAACTCGAGTTTCGGAATTTGGAAATGGGTAGAATTTTATAATGATGTTGCATTTTTAAAAAATAGAAATCAACCCTTATATTTTGGCTATAATAACAGAATACGATTTAACTTTATACATAACATTTTAGAAGTCTATTTTCCTTTATATTCAAATAATGGATGGGAAATTTCTCAACAAGCATACCCACAAAGAATAAGGTTTACGTTAACTGCAGATGTAAGCCAGATTTACAATTTCTTTAGAAGAGGTTTCCTATAAAATCAAACAAATCAATTTGTATTGTATAATTCTCAACAAAATATAGTTTTGTAAGACTTTATTTAACATATTCTTAACCAAATCAAATATTTTTAAATATCAACTAAAAAAACTATCTTTGCACTCGTAAAAAAACAAAAATTTATGTCTACAAAAACTGCCACTCAAAGTTCTCAAGAAATTTCTTTTAGTGATTTTAAAAAAGAAGTATTGCAAGATTATAAAACTGCAAGAATTAGTAGAGAATGTAGTTTATTAGGAAGACGTGAAGTACTTACAGGAAAAGCAAAGTTTGGTATTTTTGGTGATGGTAAGGAAGTACCTCAGTTAGCGATGGCTAAAGCCTTTCAAAAGGGTGATTTTAGATCTGGTTATTACAGAGACCAAACTTTTATGATGGCAATTGGAGAGTTAAACGCTCAACAATTTTTTGCTGGTTTATATGCTCATACAGATATAGAAGCAGATCCAATGTCTGCAGGAAGACAAATGGGAGGTCATTTTGCAACTCACAGTTTACAAAATGATGGTAACTGGAAAGATTTAACTAAGCAATATAATTCTAGTGCAGACATTTCTCCAACTGCAGGTCAAATGCCACGTTTACTAGGTTTAGCACAAGCTTCTAAAGTATATAGAAACGAAAAAAGCGTTGCGCATAAAACTAATTTTTCTAACAAAGGAAACGAAGTTGCTTGGGGTACAATTGGTAATGCAAGTACAAGTGAGGGCTTATTCTTTGAAACTATAAATGCAGCTGGTGTTCTACAAGTACCAATGGTAATGAATGTTTGGGATGATGAATATGGTATTTCTGTTCACGCCAAACATCAAACAACAAAAGAAAATATTTCTGAAATTCTAAAAGGATTTCAAAGAGATGAAAAAAATAAAGGTTACGAAATTTTTGTAGTAAATGGTTGGGATTATGTTCAGTTAATGGATGTTTATCAAAAAGCCAGCAAAATTGCGAGAGAAGAACACGTACCAGTTTTAATTCACGTAAAAGAATTAACACAACCTCAAGGTCATTCTACTTCTGGCTCTCATGAACGTTATAAGGATGAAAATCGTTTACAATGGGAAAAAAACCACGACTGTGTTACAAAAATGAGAGAGTGGATTTTAGATTTTGAATTAGAAACAGATTCAGGTGAAACTCTACGCTTCGTAGATAGCGAAGAAGATTTAAAGCTTTTAGAAAAAGAAGCTAAAAAAGAAGTTAGTACAGCTAAAAGAAATGCTTGGAATGCTTTCTTAGGTGAAATTAAAACAGAACTCTCAGAAGCAACTCAATTATTAGAGAAAATTGCTGTTAAAAGTGCAAATGAAAACTTTATAAAAAAATATATTAACGACTTAAATGCCATTACTGAACCAACTAGAAAAGATGTTTTATCTGTAGCTAGAAAATGTTTATGGCATGTAAGAGACGAAAATATTGATGAAAAAGTTACCCTACAAAATTTCATTAAAAAATCTTTAGAAACAGCACATTCTAAGTATTCTTCTCACTTGTTAAGTGAAACAGAATTAAGCACATTAAACATTTCTCCAGAAGCTCCAGAATATGCTCAAGAAAAAAATCTTGTTGATGCAAGAATTGTAATGAGAGATAATTTTGACGCTATTTTATCAAAACATAAAGATGTTTTAATTTTTGGTGAAGACGCTGGTTATATTGGTGATGTAAACCAAGGTTTAGAAGGCTTACAAGAAAAATTCGGAGATATTCGTATTTCTGATACAGGAATTAGAGAAGCTACTATTTTAGGTCAAGGTATTGGTTTAGCTATGAGAGGCTTAAGACCAATTGCAGAAATTCAGTATTTAGATTATTTATTATACGCTCTTCAAATAATGAGTGATGATTTAGCTACTTTACGTTACAGAACGTTTGGTAAGCAAAAAGCACCATTAATTATAAGAACAAGAGGACATAGATTAGAAGGTATTTGGCATGCAGGTTCACCTATGGGAGCTATAATTAATAGTTTACGAGGTATACATGTTTTAGTTCCAAGAAACATGACCAAAGCTGCAGGTTTTTACAACACATTACTAGAAGGTGATGATCCTGCATTAGTGGTAGAATGTTTAAATGGTTATCGTTTAAAAGAAGAGTTACCAACAAATTTAGGAGAATTTAAAACTCAAATTGGTGTAGTAGAAACCATTAAAGAAGGTGCAGATATTACTATTGTATCTTATGGATCTACATTAAGAATTGTGCAAGATGCAGCAAAAGACTTAGCTCAAGTTGATATTGATGTAGAAATTATTGATGCTCAAAGTTTATTACCTTTTGACATCAATCATGATTGTGTAAAGAGCTTAGCAAAAACTAATAAATTATTAGTGGTTGATGAAGATGTTCCTGGAGGAGCTTCTGCTTACATTTTACAAGAAATCTTAGAAACTCAAAACGGATATCAATATTTAGATAGTAAACCAACAACGTTATCTGCAAAAGCACACAGACCTGCTTATGGTACAGATGGTGATTATTTTTCGAAACCATCATCAGAAGATATTTTTGAAAAGGTTTACGATCTTATGCACGAGTTCAATCCTCAAAAATTTAAAAGTTTATATTAAAACTATTAAAAAATCCCAATCATAATTTGATTGGGATTTTTTTTTAACATAGTAAATAAAAATTATAATTACAGATTTCCTTATTTTAGTTGCTTAAATTTTCAAATCAAACTTACATGAAAAAACTACTACTATTTTCTTTGCTTTTGGCATTTGCACTACCTACAGAAATGGATGCTCAAAGAAGAAAATCAAAGAAAAACCAGAAAACTACTCAAACTACTCCAAAACCAAAAAAAAGTAAAACACCTAAATATTCAGACTTTGTAAAGTCTAGTACTAAAACTGATGATGGTTTGTTTAAGGTGCACAATACAAACAACAAATATATTTACGAAATTCCAAAAACACATTTTGGTAAAGAAATGTTATTGGTAACACGTATTAAAGACATTCCAGCTGGTTTAGGTGGTGGTTATGTAAATGCAGGTTCAAAAATCAATACTCAAGTTGTTGTTTGGGAACAATTTCAAAACAAAATTTTATTAAAAGTAAAGTCTTATAATGCAGTTGCAAACGACTCTTTACCAATTTACAAATCTGTTAAAGCAAATAACTTAGAACCAATTATTTATGCTTTTGATATTAAAACACAAAATACAGATTCAACAGCTGTTTTAATTGATGTTACTAAGTTTTTTACATCAGATATCAAAGCAATTTCTGCACTACCTTCTTTTTATAGAACTCGTTATAAAGTCAGAAGATTAGATGCTTCTAGAAGTTTTATCAACTCTATTAAAAGTTATCCAGAAAATATAGAAGTGGTTCAAGATTTTACTTATGATGCTTCTGCTCCACCAAGTAATTCAAGCACAAATACAATTACAATTCGCGTAAATCAATCTATGATAGTTTTACCAGAAGACAAAATGATGCCAAGAATTTACGATGAAAGAGTAGGTTATTTTTCAATTGGTAATGTAGATTACAGTTCTGAAGCTTTAAAAGCAGATCAAAAAAGATATATTAGACGTTGGAGATTAGAACCTAAAGACCTAGCTGCTTATAATCGTGGTGAATTAGTAGAACCAATTAAACCAATTGTGTATTATTTAGATCCTGGAACTCCAGAAAAATTGAGAAAATACATCAAACAAGGTGTAGATGACTGGGCAAAGGTTTTTGAAACTGCAGGTTTTAAAAATGCAATTATGGCAAAATATCCGCCAACTAAAGAAGAGGACCCAGAATTTAGTATGGAAGATGTTCGTTATTCTTCTATAAGATATGTTGCAAGTACAACCAGAAATGCAACAGGACCAAGCGTTTCTGACCCAAGAACAGGTGAGATTTTAGAGAGTGATATTATTTGGTATCACAACCATTTACGTTCTTATAGAAACAGATATTTATTAGAAACTGGTGCTGCAAATCCATCTGCAAGAACATTAGATACTCCAGATGAAGAAATTGGTGAAATGATGCGAATGGTAATTTCTCACGAAGTTGGGCATGCTTTAGGCTTACCTCATAATATGGCTGCTAGTTACGCTTACCCTGTAGACTCTTTACGTTCTGGAAGTTTTACTCAAAAAATGGGTATTGCTGCAACTATTATGGATTATGCACGTTATAATTATGTTGCACAACCTGGAGATGAAAACATCAGGTTTATTCGTCAATTGGGGCCTTATGATCATTATGCAATTAATTGGGGGTATCGTAAACTTCCTTGGGCCAAAACTCCTGAACAAGAAGTGGAAACATTAGACAAATGGATTGCAGATAAAGCAGATGACCCAATTTACAGATTTGGAGGACAGCGTTTTGACCCATCTGCACAAACAGAAGGTATTGGAAACGATCAAGTAAAAGCATCGACTTACGGAGTGAAAAACTTAAAAATAGTTGCAAAAAATTTACCTGAATGGACTTCTGACCAAACCAATAATTATGAAGATTTGTCAGAATTGTATGGAGAACTTTTAGGAGTTTGGAGCAGGTATGTAGGTCACGTTTCTGGAAATATTGGAGGTGTGTATGAATTTAATAAAAAACCAGAGCAAAAAGGTTTAGTATATCAACCAGTAGCTAAAGAAAAGCAAAAAGAAGCTATGGCTTGGTTACAAAAAAATGCTTTTGAAACCCAAAATTGGTTGTTAGATAAAGATATTTTAGCAAACATAAACGAAAGTGGTTATACAGATAGAATGTTGCGTTTACAAAACAGACAATTGTATGGTTTATTAAATACATCTAAATTAGAAATGATGACAGATGCAGAAATTATTGAACCAAATACTTATGCTGTTATTGATATGATTCGCGATTTAAGAACTGGTATCTTTTCTGAAGCTAATTACACAAGAAATGTAGATGTGTTTAGACGTAATTTACAGAAATCTTTAATTAACAGAATGGGCATGTTATTGAATGCTAAAGATGCTCAAAATTCTGATATAACAGCTATCATTAGAGGTGAATTACAAGCATTAAACTTTCAATTAACCATAGCTAAAAACAGAAGAGTAAATAGAATTACAAAGTATCATTATAGAGATTGTTTAGCTGAAATTAAAGAAATTTTAGACCCAAAGTAAAACAACTATTTTCTTAATAAATGATTACCTATTGCACATTGTAAACACAGTTTCTTTGTGCAATAGTTGTTTTTTAGCATTAATAAAGCCTGACTTTCCATAGCATTTTTAGCTTTAATTTTTGATTCAGAAAATTTTGATATTACTGCGTTCTTTTCTGGTGCAACTTGCTGAATTAACTTTAACAAAACACTTTCTTGGTTTTCTCCCTTTTGTTTTAAATAAACAAACTTTAAAGGAATTATTGTATTTATCAACAACAAATCTATAAAGGATTTACTTAGTTTTTTATTCGTTTTTTTTGATGATGTTTCA
Source organism: uncultured Polaribacter sp. (assembly GCA_963973485.1). Taxonomy (GTDB): domain Bacteria; phylum Bacteroidota; class Bacteroidia; order Flavobacteriales; family Flavobacteriaceae; genus Polaribacter. The sequence continues at coordinate 6,660 of CAXBAC010000101.1, forward strand.
AACGTATAATGGGTTTTCCAAAATAGATTTACTTCTACCTCAAAAAGCTCATAAACTTCTTCTTTGCTTTTAACTTTCATTAATTTAGAAAATAAATGTTGATGCAAATGATACAGAGCTGCTAGTTGTGCAATTCGTATTGTTGGAAAATTTGGAGGTCGCATTCTAAAAAATTGAAAATTATTTTTTGAAATTGGAACTAAACCAAATTTGTGTTGTAAAAAATGATATTCTTGTTTCAATTTTGTGTAATAATCAATTTCTAAATCATCTTCTAAGAATCCTGATTGCCCATAAAATAATGCTGAAATCTGACCCTCATTAAAACTCGTCTTTTTTATTATTGAAAAATCTATAGATTTTGCCATTTCTAAGAAAGCATTTCCGTTTATTTTTAATCCAAAGTTTTTAGCTAAAAGTTGAAATAAAACAGCTTCGAAGTTATCATTTGTTTTACTTAATAGCTCATTTATTAAAAGAGATTTTTCTTCTAACCTTTCAAAATACAAGCGCTCTAACCAATTATCAATTAAAAATTGATCAACTGTTTTCAATTGAATTCCACAAGGAATAAACGTTGTTTTTTGATATAGTAACTCTTCGTAATTTTTTAATATACTTTTATCAACAATGTCCTGTAATTCTAGTGTAGGTAAAGTTTTATCACTTTTTGTAAAAACATCAACATCATGTTGCCAAACTACGTGTAGAATTACTGCATCATAATTAATATCTGTTTCGTGTTTGTGCAAATACCAATCAGAAGATTTTAGATGCATTTCTACATTGCCAGCCCAAAGTTGATTGTCTATTTCTATTTGAGCATTTAAAAAATCTGGTCCAGCATTATTATTTTGTAATCCTGCTTTTTTTATTACGATACTTTTACCATTGGTTGTAGTAAGTTTTGTCATCGAAAAAAGCTTGTATTGCCAAACGTAATACAAAAATTCCTCTTTCATTCTTTTTTGTTATCAATGTACAAAAAATTTATATGCATATAAATATTTCCAATAGCATTCAAAAAAAGTCAACTTTAAAATCAAGTATTTTTGTACTATAATAGTAAACATATGAATACAATTGAAAGCTTACAATGGAGATATGCCGTTAAAAAGTTTAACCCTAATAAAATAGTAACAAAAACACAAATAGAAACCTTAAAAGAGGCCTTTAATTTAACTGCAACTTCTTATGGTTTACAGCCTTTAAAACTGGTTGTTGTTCAAAATAAAAATATTCAAAAAGAATTGGTACTACATTCTTGGAATCAACCTCAGGTTTTAGAAGCTTCTCATTTATTAGTGATTTGCATCCCTAAAAATTATGACAAAAGTGAAGTTGATAAATATTTTGATTTAGTAAAAAAAGTTAGAAATACTGAAGATGCTATTATAAATCCTTTTAAAAAATTTTTAACTACTGAGATAGAAAAAAAATCTCAAGAGGAACTTTTTGCATGGAATAAAAATCAGGCTTATTTAGCTTTAGGTAATCTACTAACAGTTTGTGCATTAGAAAAAATTGATGCTTGCCCAATGGAAGGTTTTATTCCAGAAAAATACAATGAAGTACTAAACTTAGATGAACAAAATTTAAGTGCT
>CAXBAC010000102.1:0-8251 GCA_963973485.1 uncultured Polaribacter sp.
CCCAAAAATGATTGCAGATATTGCTCCTGGAAATATTTCTATTAAAAATGGATTTATGCGACCAAATTATACTACTGTATCTGCATGTGCATCATCAGCAAACGCTATGATAGATGCATTGAATTATATTAGATTAGGTCATTGTGATGTTATTGTTACTGGAGGCTCAGAAGCTGCTGTAACAATTGCAGGTATGGGTGGCTTTAACTCTATGCATGCTCTATCAACTAGAAATGAAAGTCCAGAAACAGCCTCAAGACCTTTTGATGCTGAAAGAGATGGTTTTGTTTTAGGTGAAGGTGCAGGTGCTATTGTTTTAGAAGAATATGAACACGCAAAAGCTAGAGGAGCAAAAATTTATGCCGAAGTTATTGGTGGAGGAATGTCTTCAGATGCTTACCATATGACAGCTCCACACCCAGAAGGAATTGGAGTGATAGCAGTAATGAAAAATTGCTTAGAAAATGCAGGGATTAATCCAGAAGACGTAGACCATATTAATACTCATGGTACTTCTACTCCTTTAGGAGACGTTGCTGAACTTAAAGCAATTTCAGAAGTTTTTGGAGCGCATGCTAAAAACATCAACATCAACTCTACAAAATCTATGACGGGTCATTTGTTAGGTGCTGCAGGAGCTATTGAGGCTATTGCATCTATATTGGCTATGGAAAATGGTATTGTACCACCAACCATAAACCATTCTACAGTTGATGAAAATATTAACCCAGAATTAAATCTTACGCTAAATAAGGCTCAAAAAAGAGACATAAATATAGCAATGAGTAATACGTTTGGTTTTGGAGGTCATAATGCTTGTGTTGCCTTTAAGAAGTTAGCAGAATAACCATATGAATTTTATTCGAAAAATAGTAAAGTCTCAATCTGAAGAAGATGCTGCTTTATATATCGAATTAAAAAAACTACTCAACTTTTCGCCAAAAAAGTTAACCAAATACAAAAAGGCGTTTACCCATAGGTCTGTTCAAATGATGGATGAAGATGGGAATCCTGTAAATTACGAACGATTAGAGTTCTTGGGTGATTCTATTTTAGGCTCAGTAATTGCATCTTATTTGTATAAAAAAGTGCCAACAGGATCTGAAGGTTACTTAACTCAAATGCGATCTAAAATCGTAAGTAGAGAGCATTTAAATGAGTTGGGTAAAGATCTAAACTTAATTCGCTTTGTAAAAAGTAATGTAGACCAAAATACAGTCGGAGAAAATATTCATGGAAATATTTTTGAAGCACTTGTTGGAGCTATCTATTTAGATAAAGGCTATAATTTTGCTCAAAAATTTATTTATGAAAATGTTATTTTACCATATGTTGATATTGAAAAGCTTGAAGGTAAAATAACCAGTTATAAAGGATTAATTATTGAATGGTGCCAAAAACAGAAGAAAAAATATAAGTTTGATACTTATGAAGATTCTGGTAACGAACCTATAAAACATTTTAGTGTAAAGGTAAGTATAGATGGTGAGCAAATAGCAAAAGGTAGAGCTACCTCTAAAAAGAAAGCAGAAGAACAAGCTTCTAAAAGAGTATATTATGCTTTTCAAAACGAAATATCTGTGAGCTAAACACGATAACGTTTTCGTTAAAATCCAAAATAAACTCATAAACTATTAGTAAATTAGCAACTTATTAAGTTAATAAAAGCTAATTGTATTCATGCAAACTCACTCACTTAGTTTAGATGTTTTTGAAGAAGAATATTCCTTAATAGGTATTCATACAGCATTAGAGGATTTTAAATTAGCTTATTTACTAAACAAAGAATTAGGAACCAATTTGTGTAAATCAAAAGAAGATTTAAAAATAGAATATCTTTCACAATCTACTTCTTTTTCGATTTATAACTACACAAATAACGAGTATGATTTTGAATGGTTTCTAATTGCAAATAGCTCAAAAAGAGAAAATCAAACAGAATCTAATGAGCTGTTGTTAACATCAGAAACCAAATCATATTTAATACCAGAAAAGAAAAAAGTAGACTTTTTTATCAAAATTTCTGGGTGTTTTGAATACAGTTTCATTGCAGATATTGTAGATAAAATAAAAACTATAAATCATATTATTACCTCTTATTCAATAGATAAGAATTCATTAAAGTCTAAAGACTTTTTAACATTTTAATACATATGCCACACAATAATAAAACAAAAATAGTTGCAACTCTTGGGCCTGCAACAGATACTAAAGAAATTTTAACAGATTTAGCAAAAAGCGGAGTTAATGTTTTTAGAATTAATTTTTCTCATGCTAATTATGATGATGTTAAAAGAAAAGTAAAAACGATTAGAGAAATTAATGAAGAAAATGGTTTTAACATTGCAATATTAGGAGATTTACAAGGCCCTAAATTGCGTGTTGGAGTTATGGAAGAAGGTGTTGAGCTTAAAGAGGGTGATCATTTTACATTTACATCAGAAAAATGTATTGGTACTAAAGAAAAAGCTTTTATGACCTATCAACGTTTTCCAAAAGATGTAAAAGTTGGAGAGCAAATTTTAATTGATGATGGTAAACTGCTATTTGAAGTAATATCAACAAACAAAAAAGACGAAGTTGTTGTTAAAGTATTAGTTGGTGGACCTTTAAAATCTAAGAAAGGAGTAAACTTACCAAATACAGCTATTTCTTTACCTGCACTTACAGAAAAAGACATGGAAGATGCAGTGTTTGCTATTGAACAAGAAGTAGATTGGATTGCGTTATCTTTTGTAAGAACACCAGATGATTTAAGAATGTTACGTGATTTAATTGCACAACATTCAGATTATAGAATACCAATCATCGCAAAAATAGAAAAGCCAGAAGCCGTAAAAAACTTAGATGCTTTAATTCCTTATTGTGATGGATTAATGGTAGCTCGTGGAGATTTAGGTGTAGAAATACCTATGCAAGAAGTACCTCTTATTCAGAAGAAAATAGTACGTAGAGCAAAAAGAGCAAGAATTCCTGTAATTATTGCAACACAAATGATGGAAACTATGATAGAAAACTCTGTGCCAACAAGAGCAGAGGTAAATGACGTAGCAAATTCTATTATGGATGGTGCAGATGCAGTGATGCTTTCTGGAGAAACATCTGTTGGAAAACATCCTTTAAGGGTAATTCAAAAAATGTCGGAAATTATAAAGAGCGTAGAAAACTCTAGAATGATAAAAGTACCACATGAAGCTCCTCATATTAGAACAAATAGATTTGTAACAAAATCAATTTGCTATCATGCAGCATTAATGGCAAACGATACCAATGCAGCTGCAATTTGTACACTTACCAATAGTGGTTATACAGCATTTCAAATTTCTGCTTGGAGACCAAGAACACATGTTCTAACATTTTCAACCAATAGAAGAATTTTAGGAAAATTAAATTTATTATGGGGTGTTAGGGCTTACTTTTATGACAAGAACCTTTCTACAGATGATACAATAGAAGACGTAAATCAAATTGCAAAAGATAAAGGGTTTGTTAAACCAGGAGATTTAATTGTAAACTTAGCGTCTATGCCTGCAGAAGCAAGAGGTATGGTAAATACGTTAAGAGTTTCTGAAGTAGAATAATTTAAAAATAACCGTATTTTTATATAACTAATGAAATATACAACACTACCCAATACCAATGTAAAAGTTTCTAAAATTTGCTTAGGAACTATGACTTGGGGAAACCAAAATACTGAAGCAGAAGGTCATGAACAAATGAGTTATGCTTTAGAAAATGGAGTTAATTTCTTTGATGCAGCAGAATTATATCCTGTACCAGCAAATCCAGAAACTTATGGCAACACAGAAAAAATTATTGGTACTTGGTTTAAAAAAACTGGAAATAGAGACAAAGTTGTTTTAGCCTCTAAAATTGCTGGAGGTGGAGATTATACAGCTCATATTAGAAATGGAGGCCTAAGTAAAAAAAATATCTTTGATGCTATTGATAAAAGCTTGAAACGACTACAAACAGATTATATTGATTTGTATCAGTTGCATTGGCCTAATAGAGGAGTTAATACATTTGGCGTAAGAGATTTCCCAATACAAGCTGCTAATGATGAAGTAGAAAATTATTTAGAGATTTTAGAAGGCTTACAAGAATTAAAAAAGTTAGGTAAAATTAGACATGTTGGCTTGTCTAACGAAACTCCTTGGGGTACAATGAAGTACTTAAAAGCATCAGAACAATATAACTTACCAAGACCTGTAACTATTCAAAATTCATATTCTATGATTCATAGAGGTTTTGAAGTGGGTATGAGTGAAGTTTCTTTAAGAGAAAATGTAGGCTTACTAGCATACTCTCCTTTAGCACAAGGTGTTTTATCTGGCAAGTATTTAAATGGAAACCAACCAGAAGGTGCAAGAGGTACGCTTTTTCCAAGGTTTATTGCGAGATATAAAAATGAAGGCTCAGAAAAAGCAGTAACTAAATATTTAGAAATTGCTCAAAAAAATAATTTAACGCTATCTGAATTGTCTTTGGCTTTTATCAACCAAATGCCATTTGTAACGAGTAATATTATTGGAGCAACAAAAATGAATCAGTTAAAAGAAAACATCAACTCTATTAATGTTGACTTATCTGATGAAATTTTAAAAGATATTGAAGCAGTTCATAAAGAAATTCCTAATCCTGCTCCATAATTAATCGTAGTATAAACAATAAAAAAAATCCAAAGTAAATTTCTTCTTTGGATTTTTTTTATGCGTTTATTTTATGATAAAAAGCGAATGCTTCTATTTTTGATCTTTAAATTTAAAAACTCTGCCATCTTTTAAACCATAAACTTGCTTACTCTCTTTACAAGTTGCAAAACCATCTTTATCAAAATCTAAAGTATGCCCATGTTCGCTAACCCAACCAATTTGCTTGCTTGGATTACCTACTACTAAAGCGTAAGGTAATACTTCTTTAGTAACTACTGTACCTGCACCTATAAAAGCATATTCGCCAATATTGTTTCCACAAATAATAGTAGCATTTGCTCCAATACTTGCTCCTTTTTTAACAATGGTTTTTAAGTATCTGTTTTTTCTAATAATTGCACTTCTTGGATTAATTACGTTGGTAAACACCATAGATGGTCCTAAAAAAACATCATCTTCACAAGTTACTCCAGTATAAATTGAAACGTTATTTTGTACTTTAACATTTTTACCTAAAACTACATTGGGAGAAACCACTACGTTTTGACCAAGATTACAACCTTCACCAATTTTACAGTTAGACATTACATGGCTAAAGTGCCATATTTTGGTACTTTTACCAATTGTACATTTGTTATCTATAACAGCAGTTTCGTGAGCAAAATATTCCATAATACTTTTATTTTGTAATTAGCAAAACAAATGTAATGAATAAAAAAAAACTCAACCTAAAGTTGAGTTTTTTATTTACTTAATCTACTAAAAAAGAGATGGGTAGTGTATATCTTACCTTAACTGATTTACTACCTTGTTTGCCAGGTGTAAATTGTGGTAATTTTTCTATAAGCTCTAACGTTTCTTTTTTTAGCTTATGATGTGGTGCTCTAATTTTTATATCCACAACGTTTCCAGTATTATCAATTACAAACTGTGTTTGAATTTTGTATTTACCAGCTCTAAGCCCAATTTCATTTGCCAACTGAGCATCAAAATTACGCCTTACAAATTTCATCATTTTTTGATCGAAACATTTTTTATTTTCTTGTTTAGACAAACCTTCACAGCCTTTAAAAATAGGTGCATTTTCAATTGATATAAAAGGAACTGTTTCTGGCTCTTCATCAGTTTTTGGCTCAGGAACTGTCTCAATTTTATCAATATCAAAATCTACAGTTTTCTTTTTGGGTTCTGTAACTATAATTGTTTCAGGAGAGTCATCATCTTTTTTATCAATGGGTTCATCTAAAAGTAAAACTGTTTTTTGGGGTAAATCCATTTTAGGTTTTGGTGCTTCTTCTTTTTTGAAGATAATTTCTGTATCTCTTTCTACGTAAATAGTTTTAGAGATTTCTGGTTCAAAAGTGGTTACAGATTTTTGTAATGTTTCGTGCTCTAATGTTAGGTAGACAATAAAGAGTACTAATACAAGCCCCAACTGGGTAAAAATGGTTGAGAACTTTTCTAATTGCTTGGTAGGTAGTTTTTTTACGTTTTTCATAATTAGAAAGTTTAAATGTTAAGACTTTGTTAAAACAAAGAACATGCCAAAAAAAAACATCCAATGATGGATGTTATGATTCTTTAGTATGTTTTTCAGCTACTTTCTCTAATTCATCGTACCAATTTTTACCAAACTTTCTAATTAGTGCTTGTTTTACGAATTTATATATGGGTACCTGTAATTCTTTACCTAATGAGCATGCATCATCACAAATTTCCCATTTATGGTAATTTACAGCAGAAAATTCTTTGTAATCCTTTACTCTAACTGGATATAAATGACAAGAAACTGGTTTTTTCCAGCTTATTTCTCCTTGATTATATGCTTCTTCTATACCACAAAGTGCAGTATTGTTATCATCAAAAGTAACATAAGCACAATCTGCACCGTTAATTAAAGGAGTTTCTAATTCGCCCCATTCGTTAGTAACCCATGTACCTTCTTTTTCAATAACTTCTATGCCTTCTTTTCTTAAAAAAGGTTTTACCTTAGGATATATTTTTTCTAGAATAGTGGTCTCTTCTTTTTCTAGTGGAGCTCCAGCTTCACCATCTATACAACAAGCCCCTTTACATGCAGATAGATTGCAAACAAAGTCTTTTTCTATAATATCTTCTGATACAATTGTTTTTCCTAGTTGAAACATATTTGCAAAAATAAGTATAATTTTTACTCATTTTTTCGATTTCGTAAATTTAGTTGCCTAATTTTGTCAAAAATTTTAACTGTATTATGGATTTTAACTTTAAAGAAATATTAACTGCATTTATGGTTTTATTTGCAGTGATAGATATTATAGGAAACATTCCAATAATAATAGATTTACGTAAAAAAGTAGGTCATATACAGTCTGAAAAAGCGTCTGTTATTGCTGGTATTATTATGGTATTTTTTCTTTTTTTAGGAAAAAGCTTGCTAAGTTTAATTGGTATAGATGTAAATTCTTTTGCTGTTGCAGGTTCATTTATTCTGTTTTTTATAGCATTAGAAATGATTTTAGGGATAACCTTATATAAAGATGATGGAGACTCTGGTACAATTACAGCTACTATTTTTCCTTTAGCATTTCCTTTAATTGCTGGGCCTGGAAGTTTAACAACTTTACTTTCTTTACGTGCAGAATTTGCAATTCAGAATATTATTGTTGCAGTTTTTTTTAATGTACTTGTTATTTACATTGTTTTAAAAACATCTTCTAAAATAGAACGTTTAATAGGGCCAACAGGAATTCAAATTATAAGAAAAGTGTTTGGAGTTATTTTGTTAGCTATTGCTGTAAAATTATTTGCTCAGAATATAAAAGCCTTATTTATTTAATATGATTTTTGATTGCTTAATTATTGGAGGAGGAGTTTCAGGATTGCAATGCGCACTTGTTTTAGGCTCTGCTGTTAATAAAGAATACGCAAAAGACAAACATATTGGTATCATAGCACATCAGAGAGCATCACATTTAAACACAGCTTTATTTAATAATGTTTTGGGCTTACAACCAAAAACCTTAGGAAAAGATATTTTGGTTGATGGTACACAACAATTAGCAGAACTATATCCTCATGTGCAGCAAATAGAAAAAGAAAAAGTAATTGAAGTTGATATTTTGGATGATATTATTTTAGTGAAAACTAATAAAAACAGTTATCAATCAAAAACGGCTGTTTTAGCTTTAAATTATGCTGCTCCATTTACAATAAGTGGTTTGGAGAAATATGTTATACCTCATCAAAAAGCAAATCCTAAGAAGAATAGAATACAGCTTACTAATCAAGATCATCTTATTACAAAAGGATTGTATTGCTGTGGAACAATTGCAGGACACAGAAGTCAATTTGCAATAGCTGCAGGAAGTGGAGCTAGTGTTGCCACAGATATTTTAACACTATGGAATGCTGGTACTCCTACAAAAGTACACGATAAAGCATGATGAAAATCATATTTTAAACCATTTTTACTTCTTAACTTTATATAAAACAAAGATTAATAGCTCTTTAAGTTATTAATTGTTAACTATTTATACGATAGTTTTTATATAAACTTAAGATTTTTAAAGATGGACATTAAGAAATACCCAAAAGCAAGTTTAGAAAATTTTAGT
>CAXBAC010000103.1:0-8162 GCA_963973485.1 uncultured Polaribacter sp.
CCTTCAAACTCAGCAGGTCTTGTGTACACAGGAGGAGATAGTAAGTTGTCTTGAAAAGAGTCTGTTAAAGCAGATTGTTCATCACCAATAACACCAGGAATTAAACGTACAACAGCATCTACCAAAACAGCTGCTGCAAGTTCACCACCTGTTAAAACATAGTCGCCAATAGAAATTTCTTTGGTAACGTATTTGTCTCTAATTCTTTGATCTACACCTTTGTAATGTCCTGTTAGAATTAGAATATTTTCTTTTAAAGATAGTGTGTTTGCTGTAATTTGGTTTAGTGTTTTTGCATCTGGAGTCATATAAATGATTTCATCATAAGTACGTTCAGATTGTAATTGCTTAATGCAATTACTTATAGGCTCTATCATTAAAACCATACCTGCACCACCACCAAATTGGGTGTCATCTATTTGTTTATAGTTTCCTAAGCCAAATTTTCTTAAATCGTGAATTACAATTTCTGTTAATCCTTTTTCTTTAGCACGTCTTACGATAGAGTGATTAAAAGGACTTTCTAGTAAATCTGGTGCCACTGAAATGATATCTATACGCATATTTATGTAAACTTTGTAGGGACTTGCTACTACTGATTTTTATAAATGTTAATTCTGTTCCTCCAAACTTATATGAAACAAAGCGTCACCTTTATTTACGATTGGAGTTTTATTGATGCAAAATATATGACCATTAAAAGGTGCATAAACTTTCTTTTTAAATTCGCCAAAAGGATCTTGTATTACGCCCAAAACTTCACGTTTTTTTACAAAAGCTCCATTGGTAACTCTAACTTTAAACATACCAGAGTCTGATGCTCTAATCCATTTTGCTTTTTTAACAAAAATTGGTGTTGCTCTAACATTAACTTCACCTTCTAATAACCCTAAATGTATTAAAACATTTCGAGTACCATTTACACCTTCATTTATAATGGTTGGGTTTAATTCATTAGATTTTCCTCCTTCAAATAATAATACAGTTTTACCCATTTTGTGTAGAGTTTCTCTTAATGACTTTACAATGTTATTTGAAAACACAATCATAGGTGGGTTGAAAATCTTTGCCAACTCAAGTCCTTTTTCATCATCTTTATTGCATCTTATTTGAGCAATATTATCACGTTCTCCTCCACCTGTATGAAAATCGATAACATAATCTACAAAAGGCGCAATTTTTTCTGAAAATTGATAAGCAAATTGACTTGCTAAAGAACCGTTTAAAGTACCAGGAAACATTCTGTTTAAATCTCTACCATCAGGAAATTCTCTAGTCTGAATTAAATATCCAAAAATATTAAAAACAGGTATGCATATAATCGTTCCTTTTTTAGGTTTGTTTAATTTTAAATCGATTATTTCTCTTACAATACCTACACCATTCGTTTCATCACCATGAATGCCTGCTAACAATAAAACAACAGGACCAGGTTTTGTAGAATGCTCTATAATTACAGGAACATTTACTGTAGTTCTGGTATGTAGTTTGGCAATTTTTAAATCGATCACTGTACGTTTTCCTTCAGGAATAACTTTGCCTAAAAGTGTGAAAGGTTTATTCGACATGTAATTCTAAATATCTTATAATTTCTTTGGCAATATTTTTGCCTGTAGCAACTTCAATACCTTCTAAACCTGGAGACGAGTTAACTTCTAAAACTAAAGGTCCTTTAGAAGACTGTAACATATCTACACCTGCAATTCCTAAGCCCATTGCTTTTGTAGCTTTTAAAGCTGTTCTTTCTTCATCATCTGTTAACTCAATAACTTGAGCATTTCCTCCTCTATGAAGGTTAGATCTAAACTCTCCTTCTTTACCCTGTCTTTTCATTGCTCCAATAACTTTGCCATCAACCACAAAAGCTCTAATATCTGCACCACCAGCTTCTTTAATAAATTGTTGTGCAATTACTCTTGCTCCTAAACCATTAAAAGCTTCCAGAACAGAAGTTGCAGCATTTGGTGTTTCTGCTAAAACTACTCCAAGGCCTTGAGTGCCTTCTAAAAGTTTTAAAACTAATGGTGTACCACCAACAGAATTAATAACGTGTTCTACATCTTTAGTGTAATTAGTAAAAACGGTTTTTGGTAAACCAACACCAGCTCTAGCTAAAATTTGTAAACTGCTTAATTTATCTCTAGATCTAGTTAATGCAATTGAAGATACAGCTGTAAATACTTTCATCATTTCAAATTGACGAATTACTGCTGTACCGTAAAATGTTACAGAAGCTCCAATTCTAGGAATAATTGCATCTATGTTTTCTAAATATTCTCCTTTGTAATAAATTTTTGGAGCTTTTTTTTCAATTTCGATATTACACTTTAAATGATCTACCACAAAAACCTCATGTTTTCTTTTTTCTGCAGCTTCCACCAATCTTCTTGTAGAGTATAACTTTGGGTTTCTAGATAAAATAACAATTCTCATTACTAGTTGTTTTTTAATTTATGTGATAAATTTTTCTTTGCAGTGTCTATAATAAACTTTTTATTCAAAAACTTTCTTCCTAACAATATAGGGTACTTCATGTCTTTTCTTTCACTAAGTGTTAAATAGATAGGGAAAGTTTTATTAAAGATTATGATGGTTGTCTGTATCATAAATCTTTTTTCTGAAATACCATTAGAACTTTTTACAATCTTAGAAGTATAGTTTTTAAACTTAAACTTTTTATTATTGTAAAAAGGGTGTTCTGGATCTAAAAGCGTAAATTGAATATAACTCTCATCTTCATTGCCAACTTCTTTAATTTCAGAACAGTGAATTGAAGAAGTATAAGCTCCAGAATCTATTTTTATGTCAATATCTAAAAGTGATAACTCTGGAAAATCAGCTTTATCAACTCTACCTATTGTAACTTTCATAAAATGAATTTAAAGGCAGTAAAATTAGGCAATGTAAATCGGTTTGTCTAATAAAGTTATTAAAGTTATTTACAATTTGCTAATTACAGCCTCTGCACAACGTTCTCCATCCATTGCAGCAGATACAATTCCACCTGCATAACCACCACCTTCACCACATGGAAAAAGCCCAGTTATTTTAATATGCTCTAGGTTTTCTTTTCTAGGTATATTTACTGGAGATGATGTTCTAGACTCAACATCAACAATATTTGCTTCGTTTGTAAAATAGCCATGCATTTTGCTGCCAAATGCAGGGAATCCTTTTCTTAATCTACTGCCAATAATTTTTGGCAATAAAGAATGTAAAGGAGCAGATTTTAAACCAGGTTGATAAGAGGTGTCATTTAAATCAGTAGAAAGTTTACCATCAACAAAATCAACCAATTTTTGGGCAGGTGCAGTTTGATTTCTTCCTCCTGCAAAAAAGGCAATTTTTTCTAAATCTTTTTGAAATTTTAATCCTTTTAAAGCACCAAATTTTTCGTATTTCTTAAAATCTCTATTAATATCTAATTCTACAACAATACCAGAATTTGCAAATTTATTATTTCTGCGTGATGGAGACATGCCATTTACAACAACTTCGCCATTTGCAGTTGCTGCAGGTACAATAAAACCTCCAGGACACATGCAAAAAGAATAAACACCTCTGCTGTTTACCTGTTCAACTAAACTATAGGCAGCAGCTGGTAAAAGTTCGTCTCTTTTTCCAGAACAACTGTATTGTATTTGATCTATAATTTCTTGAGGATGCTCAACTCTTACACCCATAGCAAATGACTTTGCTTTTATATCTATATCTTTTTTATGAAGTAGTTCATAAATGTCTCTTGCTGAATGACCTGTTGCTAAAATAGCAGCATTTACAGTCATTTCTTTGCCATTTTCTAACTGTAAAGCCTGTAGGTTATTTTGAGAAATAACAAAGTTAGTAACCTTACTTTCAAAGTGAATTTCGCCTCCAAAATTTAGAATAGTTTCGCGAATATTCTGAATAATTTTAGGTAATTTATTTGTACCAATATGAGGATGTGCATCTATTAAAATTTGTTCTGTTGCTCCATGAAAAACTAGGTTTTCAAATATTCTTCGAACATCACCTCTTTTTAAACTTCTAGTATATAATTTTCCATCAGAATATGTTCCTGCACCACCTTCACCAAAACAATAGTTAGAATTTTCATTTACAAAATGATCTTGATTTATGGCTTTTAAATCTCTTCTTCTATCTTGCACATTTTTACCACGTTCTAAAACAACTGGTTTGTAGCCAAGTTCTATACATCTTAAAGCTGCATACATTCCTGCTGGGCCAAATCCAATAATATGTATTTCTTTTGCATTAGAAACATCTTTATAATTAAAATTATAGTCAGATTGTTCAGCTACTTTTTCATTTATATACACTGCAACTTTATAGTTGAAAATGGTGTCTTTTTTTCGAGCATCAATAGATTTTCTTAAAACTTTTACTCCAGTTATTTCTGAAGACTCAATTTTTAAAGCTTTGGATGCTTTGTAAGTAAGGATATCTTTTTTGCGTTCTTCTATTAAATTAACGCGAAGTTGAATTTCTTTAATCATGTAAATTAATTACTTAAAGCGCTTTAAGTTTTTCTAATATTTTTTTATATTCTTCTGTACTGTTTTTTAAAATAGGTATTACCAATTTTAATTGTTCAATTATTGCACTCTCTGGCTCTCTAGCTTGTGCTAATTTTTCTAGATTTGCTATTTCGTGTAAGCATTTAACACCCATTAAACCTAAAGAAGATTTTAAAAAATGACAAATACTTCGAACATCTTCGTAATTTACATTAGTAATGGAATATTCTAAGACAATTGTTCGCGGTGTTGTGTCAGACAAATACACAGTAATTAACTGTATTAGGGAGTCTTTATCAGAAGCAAAAAAGCTTTTTAAAGAAGATAAATCTACTACATCACTAGTTAGTACTTTTTCAATTTCCATATTTTTTTTATTTTAGGGGATGACAAACAGGATTATCAAATTTTTGTAAAGATAAATAAAAACTGTTATTTATCTTTTTATTTGATTACCTTAGTTTTTTTAAAAACAGAATAAGTTTGTAAGTGATAAAAAAAATCCCCCAAAAATATGAGTAATAAGAAGAAAATTGTTCTTGCAGAAGATAATTCTGTTTTATCTCTCCTTTTAAAGTTTCGTTTAGAAAAAGACGGTTACACACTTTATGTGGCCAAAGATGGTAAAGAAGCTATAGAATTTATAGAAACTGAAAATCCAGATCTTATTTTAACAGATGTTATGATGGATTATTTTAGTGGCTTAGAAGTTATAAGCCATGTTAGAAATAAACTAAAAAGTAACACACCTATTTTGGTTTTTTCTTCTTCTGGACAAGAAGAAATGGTGCTAAATGCGTTTAATTTAGGGGCTAACGATTTTATGAGTAAACCACTTAGTCCTAATGAGCTCTCTATAAGGGTTAAGCGCATGTTAATGTAATTTTCAACGAACTTATAATGAAATTCCCATTAGTAGAAAATATAATATGGACATTAGTTGTTGTGCTATTGGTTGTAATTGTAATTCTTGTAATTTATTTAAAAATTTTAAGACGCAACATAAGGGTCGTTGAAGCAAAAAATATAAAATATACCAATGTAATTGAAGCTTTATTAGTAGAGTATTTACATTTAAAACAAGAAGAAGGTGATTTTAGTAAAGCTCAAAAAAAAATTATAAAAAAGTTTAAAAAAGGGGTACAAAATAGAAGGAAAAGAAAAGTAATTACTCAAATATTTTTAAAATTAACTCAGCAGGTTTCAGGAAATATTATTGATATCTTGCATCAATTATATGAAGAAATAGGGTTGTTAGATTTTGCTTTACAAAAAATTAAAAGTAGAAAATGGAATATTATTGCCTTAGGAATTAGAGATTTAAGACAATTTGAGGTTAAAAAAGTGTCGCCATTAATAGAGAAATTTGTAAATCATAGTAAAGAAGAGGTTAGAAGAGAGGCTCACCTTTATTTTCTAGAACTTTTTGAATTTGAAGGTTTACAGTTTTTAGATAATTTAAAAGTTCCCTTATCAGAATGGGATCAAATAGAGTTGTTAATAGAAATAGAAAATTTCGAAAACCAGCATTTGTTGGAGGTTACTAAGTGGTTAAAATCAGAAAATGATTATGTTATTCTGTTTATCTTAAACATTGTTAAAATATTTAATAAGTTAGAAACAAAAGATATTTTATTAGGTTTATTAAATCATAAAAACGAAGAAGTCAGGTTAAAAACTATTGATGTTATTACTCATTTCGAAATTGTTGAAGCTAAAGAAGTATTAATAGAAAAGTATGGTAGGCTCACTTTTAAAGAAAAGAAAGCGCTTTTTGTACTTTTAGAAAAAACGGCAACACAAAAAGATAGTTTATTTGTGATAAACCATATTAATGATACTGAATTTAGTATCAAAAGTAAAGCGTTAACCATCCTAAAAAAACATGATGTTAAACTTTATAACAAATTAGAAAAGACTTCAGAAGATGAGTCTTATAATAGAATAATTCATTTTTTAGACTATAGCTATGGAGTTTGATGAAATTTTAAGAATTATTTTACTTTCCTTTCACTACTTTTTCTTAGTCTTTACTGTGCTAATTATAGGATCCTACATAATTTTGGCTATTTTTTCATCAAGAGAAACTGTAGATTATTTAAAGAAAAATAGCTTTGTATATCATAAAGATCTATTAAACTCTTCTATTGCGCCTTCAATTTCGATTATTGCTCCTGCTTACAACGAAAGTTTAAATATTGTAGAAAATGTTAGGTCTTTACTTTCTACACACTATGTAAATTACGATGTTATTATAGTAAACGATGGTAGTAGTGATGATAGTCTAGAGAAACTCATAAAGGCATATGACTTAGAAAAAGTTGAGTATCTAATTCATCAAAAAATACCAACAAAAGAATTAAGAGCAGGGGTGTTTAAATCTAAAAACCCAGCATTCGAAAAATTAATTATTGTTGATAAAGAAAATGGAGGTAAAGCTGATGCTTTAAACTGTGGAATAAATATTAGCGAAAGCACTTATTTAGCATGTATAGATGTTGACTGTTTGTTAATGGCAGATTCTTTACAAAGAATGGTAAAGCCTTTTTTAGAACATACAGATAGAAAAGTTATTGCATCAGGAGGTGTGATTCGAATTGCAAATTCTTGCAAAATAGAAGATGGAAAATTAGTGGAAGTAAATTTTCCTAAAAAATGGTTAGAGAGAGTTCAAATTTTAGAATATTTAAGATCTTTTTTATTAGGTAGAATGGCTTGGGCAAGGTTAAATGGTTTATTAGTTATTTCTGGTGCTTTTGGAATGTTTGATAGAGAGATAGCAGTTAAAGTAGGGGGGTATGATACCACAACTGTTGGTGAAGATATGGAGATTATAGTGAGAATGAGAAAATATATGGAAGAGCAAAAGCTGAAATATAAGGTAGCTTACATTCCAGACCCATTGTGTTGGACAGAAGCACCAGATGATAGAAAAATTTTAATTTCGCAAAGAAATAGATGGACAAGAGGTACCATAGAAACCTTAAAAATGCATAAAGATGTAGGGTTAAACTATAAGTATAGAACTTTAGGTCTGTTAAGTTTTCCTTACTGGTTTGTTTTCGAAAGATTAGCTCCAATTGTAGAGGTTTTAGGAATGTTTTATTTTTTGTTTTTAGTTTGGTATCAGCCTTTAAACTGGAGTTTTGTGGTTGGTCTTTTTTTGCTAGCCTATCTATTTTCGCTCTTGTTTTCTTTTGTGGCAGTATTTACAGAAGAATTTACCTATCATCAATATAAAAAGAAAGGTATTGGTTTTAAATTAATACTTACTATTATTTTAGAGCCATTTATATTGCATCCTTTGATTTTGTACGCAGCAATAAGAGGAAATATAGATTACTATTTTAACAAAAATAAAAAATGGGGAGTAATGGTTAGAAAGGGACTTTCTAAAAGTTAATACATAAATTATATTTTAATAATGGAAACAAAAACAATTAAACAAAAAAATAGAGAT
Organism: uncultured Polaribacter sp.; assembly: GCA_963973485.1. Classification (GTDB taxonomy): domain Bacteria; phylum Bacteroidota; class Bacteroidia; order Flavobacteriales; family Flavobacteriaceae; genus Polaribacter. Next base: position 7,978 of record CAXBAC010000103.1, read on the forward strand.
TATATTTTACTGTGTTTTTCTTTAATGTTAACCTACTGGATGATAAGTCTTTTTGAGGTTACATCAACCTTTTTAAGTGGTAAAGAATTTACCAACTTATTAGGTTCTTTAGTGTTTAAATTTTTAAATCATTTTTATACGGTACTATTTGTTTTCTTAATCTTTTTACCATTTTACCATTTACT
>CAXBAC010000104.1:0-8159 GCA_963973485.1 uncultured Polaribacter sp.
AGATAAAGGCCCTATTGTACAAGTAAAATACAGAGGAGAAAACCCAATTGTAAAAGAAGATATAGACCCAAGTATACAATGGGATGGAGCTGTAGTAGTTTTAGTAAACGAGTTTTCTGCATCAGCATCAGAAATTTTTGCTGCAGCAATGCAAGATTATAAAAGAGGAGTTATTTTAGGAGGAAACCAAACTTATGGAAAAGGTACTGTACAAAATATACTGCCTATCAATCAATTTTATCCAAAGTACGAAAAAGACCTAGGATATTTAAAAATGACTATCCAGAAGTTTTATAGAGTAAATGGAGGTTCTACTCAAAAAGAAGGAGTATATTCTGATATTGCTATGCCAAGTAGATTAAGTTACATGAAATATGGAGAGCGTGATTTAGAAGGAGCTTTAAGTTGGGATAAAGTTGCACAAGCAAATTATAAACAAACCAATACTTATGCAAATTTTAATGACGTTGTTTATAACAGCAAACAAAGAATTGCAAATAGCAACAATTTTAAGTTAGTAAATGAATACGCAAAGTGGCTGAAAAACAACCAAGAAGAAACTTCGTTTTCTTTAAATTATAAAAAATTTTTAGCAGATAATGATCAAAAAGAAAAAGAAGCAAAAAAGTTTAAGTCTGTTTTCGATTACAAATCAAATCTTACATTTACCTCTCCAAAATATGAGAAAAATCTTTTTAAAGAAAATCAAGATTTAGCTGATAAACGTGTAGCTTGGCACAAAAGTTTAGCAAAAGACATGTATATTTCTGAGGCTTTAAATGTTTTAAGTGAGTTAAGGTTAAGAGATAAATCAGAAAGTATAAAAAATTAGAAACATAATTATAAATTAAGTAATGCCTGATATATTAAAAAAATGTATCAGGTTTTTTATTTTTACAAAATGATATATAAAGTAAATTTTGCCACAAAATGGTCTGACTTCGACCCTAACAGGCACATGCGTCACACAGCATATAATGAGTATGCAGCAGAAGTTAGAATACGTTATTTTTCCAATCAAAATTTTTCTATAGAAGAATTCACCAAACACAATATTGGCCCAATTTTATTTGAAGAATACACCTCTTTTAGAAAAGAAATTCATTTAGGAGAAAACATTTCTGTAAACATAAAACTCTCTGGAATCTCAAAAAACGGTGAACGCTGGAAACTTGTTCACGAAGTTTTTAATGAGGCTGATCAATTGTCTGCAGTAATAAAAGTTTATGGAGCTTGGATAGATTTAACAAAAAGGAAATTAACAACTTTGCCTTCTAAAGCTCAGCAATTATTTAAAACACTAGAAAAAACTACTGATTTTCAAGATATAATTATAAACCCTAATAAATAATATAATTTTAAAATATAAAACAGCACTTTATATACAATTGCCTTTTTCAGTAATAAGCGTTTTTCTTTTTTTACTTTTCTTCTGGTATAAAAAATTTCTGTTTTCTCTGTTAAAAAACGGTGACTTTAAAAATAAATTTTAATAAAAAACCTAAACACTAATTTAATACAGTAATTAAGAGATTTTAAAATACTTAATTGATAATTAGGTAATTTGCTTATTTCAGAACTATAACTACTAATATAACTTTGTAGCATAAATATTTCCCCCAACTTATTTATATTTCGAAAGCTAAACCCAAATGAGTTTAGCTTTTTTTTAATAAGATTAATAATTAGGTAGATTGCTTATTTTATACAACAACATAAAACCTTAAATTTGAATAAATAAAGAAATAAAATCCCCCAAAATAAAATAGTAAATAAAATCCCCTTTAAAAAATAAGCCAAACTTCCCCCCTAAAGTTTGGCTTATTTTTTTGTTTTATTTTTTTTAAAAAAATAGATTACTTGTATCCTAATATAAAATATTAGTTGATACTTTTAAGTAAAAAAAGCGAAATATTTTTATCTAATATTTACTATTATTTTTGATGTGCGTAGTCACTTTTCTTCAGTAATGTTTTAATTAGGTAAATTGCTTATTTCGTACAATTATATAAAACCTTAGATTTGAATAAATAAAGAAATAAAATCCCCCAGAATAAAATAATCAATCAAATTCCCCTACAGTATAAGCTAAACTTTCCCCCAAAAGTTTAGCTTATTTTTTTATAAGAAAAACACTCAATCTTTTTATTGAAATTAATTAAACGTTTATATACTTAAAACATAAAAAAAGATGAAATACTTTTGTATAAAGTATTCATCTTTTTTAGAATTCATCTAATATTTTTTTAAAAAAGTTAGTTGGTAGTTGTAATGCTTTTGATTAGTAATTCAAAATCTTTCGATTTATCAAAAAACGCAGTAGCTCCGTTCTTTAAGCACATTTTTTTAAGTTCTATGTTCATTGAAAAAATATAAACTTTAACTTCAATATTTTTTTCTTTTAGCCACCTAAGCAACTCTATTCCATTACCATCTGGAAGACTTAAGTCTAAGATAATAACATCATAGTTTGTTTCTACTAGCATTTGCTTTCCCTCTTTTAAATTGCTAGATAAATGTATTTTATCTATAATTTCTAGGGCTTTTATAGTATTTAATAGTTTTTCACCAATATGGATATCATCTTCTATTAAAAGTAAATTATATTGATTAGTCGTCACATTAGTGTGTTTGTTAATCAAAATTAATGAATAAAGGAGCGTGAAAAAATAAGCAAAATTCTTAATTGTGTATTAAAAAAAACCTTGTTTAAGAATTATAATGTAGTTAACCCTTCTCTAATTGCGTATTTTGTAAGTTCTGGAATGGTATGTAATTCTAGTTTCTTCATTAAATTATTTCTATGAACATCTACTGTTTTTGAACTTAAGAATAATAATTCACCTATTTCTTTAGATGATTTACCTTCTGCTATAAGCTGTAAAACTTCAGTTTCTCTAGAACTCAATATTTTATTACTAGAATCATCATCATCTAAACCTGATAAATATTGAGGGTTAATGTTTTTAGAGAGATACTTTTTATTATGCATTACACTAGTAATTGCCGTAATTAACTCACTAGAGTCACCATCTTTTAATAAATACCCATAACCACCAGCTTTAAAAACACCCTGAATAAATTTTTTGTTAGCATGCATAGAAAGCCCAATAATTTTAGTATTTGGGTATTCTTTTAGAATTTGTTTTGCTGCTTCTATGCCATTTAAGCCTTCCATTGAAATGTCTGTTATAACAACGTCTGGCTTTAAATTTGCACATATTTTTATGGCCTCTCTTCCATTAGAAGCTTCTCCTACAATTTCTAAGTTAGATTTTTTTTGTATAATATTTTTTAAACCATCACGTAACATTTGATGATCGTCTACCAATACAATTTTTATTTTTTCTAGTAAATTCACTGTCATAAAGGTACACAAATTTTTATTTTTGTTCCAACATTTATTTTTGATGAAATATCTAATTCGCCATTCATATTTCTAATTCTTTCTCTTACAGCAAATAAACCGAAACCAGATGATGAACTTACTGAATTATTTAACTTACTAGTATCAAAACCATTACCATTATCTACAATTTCTACAGTAATAGTGTCATCATCTTTTGTAAGATCTATTGTTACTGCTGTAGCTTCTGCATATTTAATAGTATTTGTAAATGCTTCTTGTATACAACGAAATAATAAAATTGAATTAAATTCTGTTAATTGAAGCGAGCTTACATTTGTATTAAATTCAAAATCTATTCCGTATTTATCTTTAGATTCATCTACGTACCAATCTATGGCATCTATTAAACCAAGTTGATATAAAACTGGTGGAGAAAGATCGTACGTAATTTTTCTGCTATTTTCTAATGCACCTGAAATATGGTTTTTTATAAATGTTAAATCTTCTTGAACGTGTTCAAGATTTTCTGTTTTCTGTAAATCTTCTATTCGCATTTTTGAGATCACTAAAGATTGACTCAAATGATCATGAATATTAGCAGCAATTTCTTTCTTTTGCTTTTCTTCTATCATAGAAATTTCGCTAGTTAATTTTTGCAGAGAAGTTTGGTAATCTTCTATTTCTTTTTTTGCCAACATCCATTGGGTAATATCTCTGTTTGCAGCTACTAAAGAAACTATTTCACCCTTTTTATAAATAGGTGAAACTGATTTTTCTAGCCAAATTGTATGGCCATCTTTATGATGTATTCTAAATGATAATACGTTTAAATTATTGTTATTTATAACTTTATTATTAATGGATTCTTGTACAAAACGTATATCGTCTTTATGAATAAGATCGTAAAATTTAGTATCAATTAACTCATTAGTTGTATATCCTAATAGGGTTTCTACAGATGGACTTATGTATTTTAAAGTACTATCTATATTGTATAGCATTATAAGGTCATTGGTATTATCTGCTAACAAACGATACATTTCTTCTGCTCCTTTTCTTTCGGTGATATCTAAAACAATAGCTAAAAAGTTTTCTTTCTCTGCTTCTTTTACTAAAGATAAATGTACTTCTACAGGATAAATACTGCCATTTTTTCTTTTATGATTGGTAAAGAAAATTATTTTTTCTAACTCTCCAGATTTTAGAGGAGCTACTAATTCATTAAAAGTTTCTAAAGTATAATCTGGTTTTATATTTATTGGCGAAAACTCTTTTAACTCTACCAAAGAATATCCTAAATTAAATAATGCTCCATTGTTAGCATAAGTAAATTTATAGTTATCTTTATTAAACATATAAATTTCATTTAAACTATTTTCTATAGTTTCTTGAAATTTATTTTTTTCTTCTTCTATTCTTTTTCGTTCTGTGATATCAAAACGAATAGATAAGTATTGGGTAGGTTTATTTTCTTCATTTAAAAAAGGTACAATTGTAGTATCTACCCAATAATAATTGCCTTGTTTAGTTCTATTTTTAATTTCTCCACGCCAAACTTTTCCAGCAGTAATTTCATCCCACATCTCTTTAAAAAATGAACCCGAATGATAATTCGCATTTAATATTTGATGTGTTTGCCCAATAACTTCTTGTTTGCTATATCCAGAAGTTGTACAGAAATTATCATTTACAGAAGTAATTATTCCCTTTCGATCTGTAAAAGCTATAATTGCTGATTGATCTAAGGAATATTTATAATCTTTTAAAGATCTTAAACTTTTTTCTAGTTCTAAAGCTGCTACTTTCTGATCGTTAATATCTTGATAACTTCCATAAATTTTTACACGTTTATCATTTACAACTTCACTTTTACCTATAGCTCTACACCAACATAAATTTCCTTTGGCAGTTTTTAATAATATCTCTTCATCAAACTCAATACCCTCATTAATTAACAACTCTATGGCTTTTTGAATACGCTCTCTGCTTTCGCCAACATGAAAATTTATGACTTGTATTAAACTTGCATCATGTTCATCTTCTATTTCTAAGATCTCCTTAATAATAGGAGACCAATACATTTTTTGCTCTTCTTGATTCAGCAAATCTAGCTCCCAGCTTCCTATTCTAGCCATTCTACTGGTTTGCTCTAATAGCTCTTCATTTTTAGCCTGTTGTGTAATATCTAGTGTAATTGAATTAAATACTATGGTTCCATCAGCTAAAAAACTCGGTGTACCTACACCCAAATGGGTATGCATTTTTCCAGTTGTTGGCATAACATATTTAACTTGAGCCTGCCATTTTGTTTTATTTTCTATAGATTTTTGTATGCTTGTTTTAAACGCTTCAATTTCACCACCAGCTTCTATTTGACTCCAGATAAGTTTGATGTTATTGATAGCTTCTGAGGCTGTAAAACCCCAAGTTTCTTTTACTTTACCACTTATATTTTTTAAAGTATCTGTACCATCTGGATGAATGTGATATTCATAAACTAATCCTGGTAAATTTTGAGCTAAAGAAATTAATTTGTTCTCAGTTTGTTTTATTGAATTAATATTTTGAAAACTTCCATATATTCGTGTACAAACTCCATTTATAAACTCTGCATCTGCATTCGTACGTACCCATATTTCTTGTTTGTTTTGGTTTACAATAACTGCATCTAACTCATAAGGTTCCCCTTTTGTAATACAGTCATTTACTCTACTTTCTATTAACGCTCTATAGTCTTCTCTATAAAAATTAATAGCATTTTCCAAGTCTGGAGTGTAGGTTTCTGGATCTGTACCATGAATTAAATGGACTTCTTTACTCCAATATATAGTTTCTTCTATAAGATTAACCTCCCAGCTCCCAATTTTAGCCAACCTACCAACTCTTTGGTTGAGTTCTCTCAATTCTTTTTCTTCGGTAATATCTTGTATTATACCTCTTTTACCAACAACTTCTTGAGCATCATTAAAAACCGGCTGAACAAAATTCCTTATCCAAATTTCTCGCTTAGAGTTTACCATCTTTAACTCTATATCATAAGAAGTTCCGTTTTCTATAAATGCTTTAGTTGCTGTTGTAATTTTAACTCTAGAGGGCTCATCGAAATTTTTTTTTGCCTCTTCGTAAGTAGGTATATCGTCTTCTGGCGTTAACTCATAAAGTTGATAAATAAAATCAGACCATGTAAGTTTATTTAAAGTAAAGTCATAATCCCAGTATCCTATTTTAGCATATTTACTGGTTTGCGCCATTGTGTATTGGCTTTTCTCTGCTTTTTCTTTAGCTGTTCTTAATTCATTTTCAATTACTTTTCGATTAGAAATATCTTGAGTAGTACCTTCAAAAGCAATAACTTTATTATTTTTATCAAAAACTGGTGAACCAATAGTATTTACAGTTTTGTAATCTCCATTAGCGCTTAAAAGCTGTAGCTCCATGTTATAAGGAATACCTTTTTCAAATGATTTTGTTCTAACAGCTTTAAAACGCTCCCAATCATTTGGATGTATAATTTGTTTTAGATCAATAGCATTAATAACTGGTTTATTTTTATCTATTTCCCAAATGTTATAGGTTTCTTCAGACCATTCAGAAACATCGTTAACAACATCATAATACCAACTTCCTAAATTTGCAAGTTTTTGAGCTTCTTTCATTTTTTGCTCATTAACCTCTGCTTTTTCTTTAGCTCTTAACAATTCTAGTTGTATATTTTTTTCTGCTGTAATATCTTGAACTACTCCTCTTCTACCAACTATTTCATCATCATTATATACTGGCTTTATAATTACTCTTACCCAATAATGATGATTATCTTGAACTTTTAATTCAAGTTCTTCATCCATTACTACACCAGATTCCATGCAATTTTTCACGGCTGTTTCTAAAATAGTTTTAGATTTCTCTGTAAGTAATTGTTTAGATTTTTCTAATGGTTGCTGTTCATTTTTTGATAGTTTAAAAACTTTTAATAATTCGTCTGAGAAGTAAATATCTTTTGATTTTGGATAGATTTCATAAACACCAATTTTAGCCATTTTACTGGCTTCCTTAAGCAAAAACTCGCTAAACTGAGTTTTTATCAAAGAGTTTTTTACTTTTTTTTGAGTTTCTTCTAATTCTTGTTGATACTTTTTTAAAGGTGTAATATCATCAATAGTAATACAAACTCTAAAAGGTACAGTTTCATTATTTTTAAACTCAGGTATTGCATTTACTTTTAACCAAATGTAGTACCCTTCTTTTTGATGTTTTGTACCAACTAAAATATTATGTTCTGGTTTCTTATTTTTAATCGCTTTTTTTGTTGGACTTTCTTTCAATGACATAGGTTCACCATTAGCGCCTATAGGCTCCCAAGAGTTATCAAAAAGAGATTTACCAATCATTTCTTTTTCAGTTATTCCTAAAATTTTTAAAGCAGATTGATTTACTGAAGAAACGATACCTTCTGGTGTGGCATAAATTACACCATGAGACATATTCGTAAAAAGATCTTCATATTGTCTTTGATTATTTTTAATTGTACTGGTGTACTTCTCTACAATTTTATCTCTCTTTCGTAACGCAAAATAAATTAATATCGAGCTAGATAAAACAAAAAACAATCCTTTATAAGACTGTATTTCACTTAAAGCATTTATAGATATTTTGCCATCAAAAAAAAATAACAAAAACCTATCTGAAAAAATAATATATGCAGAGCAAACTATAAGATAGGTAATAGCAACACCTTTTGATGATAATAGTTTTTTAGAATTGAAGCTTAATTTCATTTAAGTTTAGTATGATTGGTTTTTAAAAATAGAAA
>CAXBAC010000105.1:0-8085 GCA_963973485.1 uncultured Polaribacter sp.
TTTTCCAGAGATATAATAATCTATTATCCATTCTTTTTTACTTTTTTTATCAGAAACAATTCTATAATAAACTGCGTTTTCTTTAGTAGTAACATTCCAATTATCATCAAAATAGACTTTTTCTTGGCAAAATGTTGCTGATGAAAAACTAATAAAAAAAAGAAAAAAAAGAAAATTTTTAAAATTCATAAAACACAAGTTAGCAGTGTTTAAGGTTTCAAGTTTTTAGCGCCAAAACCAACTGCATCACAAATATAATGATTTTTCTGACAGTACTTAGAAAGCTCTTTATCAATAAATTGAAGCACAGTTTCTTTTTCATTTTCTGGGAAAAGTACATGCACATTTGCACCTGCATCTAATGTAAAACAAATATTACTGTCTTTATTCGTTCTGTATTCCCAAATTTTATTGATAATTTCTAAAGTGTTTGGTTTCATCAAAATAAAATAAGGTGAGCTCGTTAACATCATTGCATGTAAAGTAAGTGCCTCACTTTCTACCAAACTTATAAAGCTTTTTATATCGCCATTTTGTAAAATGCCAGACATTTTTGCAAGGTTATCATTTGCTTGTATAAAACGATTTTCTGCATAAGGATGGTTGTGCATTAAATTATGACCAACTGTGCTTGATACTTGTTTTTCTCCTTTATCAACTAATAAAATTACATCTTGATAGTTTTCAAAAACTTCATGTATTTTGTAGGGATATTTTACGCCATACAAATCTGAACTTCCTGAAATTTCTGGATGTTCTCCCCAAACCACTAAAGGACCTTCAATACTTCTACTTGCACTTCCTGAGCCTAATCTTGCTAAAAAAGATGCTTTTTGAGTAATGAAATCTTGAGTTAAACCTTTTACAAGTTCATTTTCTAAACTCATTAAACACATTGCAATTGCACTTAAACCACTTGCAGAAGAAGCAATTCCACTTGAGTGTGGAAATGAATTTTCTGAATGAATTGTCATTTCATATTCAAAAATATAAGGACAATAAGAAGCAATTCTTTTAAAGAAATCAGCGATTTTTGGCTTAAATTCTGCTTTTTCTTTTCCTTCAAAAAATAAATTGAATGTTACTTCTGAAGTGTTTTTTTTCTTAACAAAATCAATTTTAGTATTTGTATTACAGTTATTTAAAGTAAAACTTATAGAGGCATTTTTTGGAATTTGAGGGTTACTTTTACCCCAATATTTAATCAAAGCAATATTACTTGGTGTTTGCCAAGCAAAACTTGCATTATCTATAAAATGTAAATCGGTTTTTACTTAAAATTGATCTGTATTCAAAGTATAAAATTTTATACAAATATAAAGTTTAGGCTACATATCTGCTAACTTTTGTAAAACGCTTTCTTTATAGCTTCTGCTAATTGGTAAAGCTTTATCATTTAATTCAATAAACTCATTAGTGTATGATGTAATTTGCTGAATAGAAATAATAAAAGATCTATGTATTCTTAAAAAAAGGTTTTTAGGTAAAGTGTTAGATAATGTACTAATGTTTTCTCTTGTAACTATAGTTTGTTCTTTGGTATAAATTTTCACATAATCGCTTAAACTTTCTATGTATAAAATTGATGTAAAATCTACTTTTACCATTTTTCTATCTGCCCTTACAAAAATAAAATCTTTAGAACTGGTTATTTCTTTAATAGATACTTTTGCTACAGCTTCCATAAAACGTTCAAAAGAAAATGGTTTTAAAAGATAATCTATAACATTTAGGTTAAAACCTTCAATTGCATAATCTCTGTAAGCAGTTGTAAATATTATTTTTGCTTTATTTTTAATGATTTTAGCCAAACTTACACCAGTAATTTCTGGCATATTAATATCTAGAAAAAATACATCTACACTATTTTCTTGCATAAACATTAAGGCTTCAGAAGCATCTTTACAAGATTTAACGAGCTGTAAATTTGGTGTTTTTTCTATGTAAGAAGATAAAATTTCTCTAGCCATTGGCTCATCATCTACTACAACACATTTTAATTGATTACTCATTTAACAGGTTAATTTCTAAGATTATTTTAAATGTCTCCTCTTCTAAAATAGAAAGCTTATAGTTGTTCTTATAAAGCAATTCTAATCGTTTTTTTATGTTATCTAAACCAATTCCTGGTTTCTCATTTTTTTGTAATTGATATGTGTTTTCAATAGTGAACATAAGTTTTTCTTCTACTATGCTTAAATTGATGTTTACACTTAACTTACTATCAACCTTACTCCCATGTTTGAATGAGTTTTCTACAAAAGGCAATAATAACATAGGAGATATTCTTAAGTTTTCATCATAATTATCAACATGAAAATTTACTACTAAACTATCTGAAAAACGAGATTCTTCTAATGCTATATAATCATAAATATGCGTTAATTCATCTTTTAAAAACACACTTTTTTTATCAATTTGATACAAGATATAATCTAATAAATTTGATAATTTTAAAATTAACTCTGGAGTTTTATCAGACTTTTTTAAAGCAAAACCATACAGCGTATTTAATGTATTAAACAAAAAATGAGGGTGAATTTGCATTTTTAAGAACTTAAGCTCTTGTTCTTTAAGTTGCAGTTGAGTTTGCAAGTACTTAGTTTCTAATGCATTCTTTTCTTCTTGTGATTTAGAGTTGTATTTTAAAATTTTAAACGTACTTGTTAGTGCAACAATTAAAAAAACACATACTAAAATTACACCTGCATTTTTTGTTAGACCTGGCATTTGCTGAAACTCTAAATTATAGAAAAAAACAAAGCCAAAAACCATTGTCATTAATACAGCACAAGTGGTTAAAACAAGAGTATAAAAAGAATATAAAACAAAGGTTCTATATTTTTTTAAAAGTAAATAATTTGGAATTATTTTATAGACAAATACATAACTTGTAACTATTGCTATTATACTTAAAAAAGTAGAAAACCAGAAAATAAAACTCTCATTCTCTGAACTTACACTAAAAAAAACATTAAAAAAAATAAAAACAAACAACCAATAACATAAATGTAAAACTGCTTGTTGTATTGTTTTTGATAGTTTAAAATTCATATTACAAATAAACTGTTTTTTTGCTTTTAAACAGGATATTTATGGTGAATAACCAATATAATAAGGTATTTAACAAAAAGAAAACTATAAAAAGTTGAATTCCTTTTTTTTTGTAGAAAACTACACTAAAATGGTTGTTGGTCGCAAAAAATAAATCTAAGTATATTTATCATATAGATTTGTTAACTAATCTTAAAACAAAAAACATGAATTTTATCTTAGAAGGTGGCCCAATTTTTATGGTACCACTATTACTTTTACTAATTATTATAGTTGTATTATTTTTAAAAGGATTAAAAAACAACTCAGAAAAAAATTTGAAATTAATTAAAGAAATCTCATTATTTGCTTTTGTTTTTGGGGTTTTAGGTTTTGTAGTTGGTCTTTTAGGAGCTTTAGATGCCATGTCTCAAATGAGTGATATTGCTCCACAAGTTATGGCTGGTGGCTTTAAAGTAGGCTTACTTTCTCCTACTTTTGGAATGGTAATCTTTTTAATTGGTAAATTATTCACTATTATTTTAACTTCTAAAGAAAAATAGTTCTTAATTAAATCACTTAAAAAACATCATTTTTTGTGTAAGAAATGATGTTTTTTTGTTTGTATTTTTGCAAGAATGAAAGACAGCAAAGTTTTCTTATTGCTTAATGGTGAACCACCAAAAAAAATACCTGATTTATTTAAATACGATATTATTTGTGCAACAGATGGTGCTTATCAATATTTAAAAGATCATAACATTACCCCAAATTTTATTGCTGGCGATTTAGATTCTCTGCAAGAAATTCCAAAACAAATTGAAGTCATAAAAACTCCAAATCAAGATTTTACTGACTTTGATAAAATTTTACAAATTCTTTTTGATAAAGGATATTATCAAATAGATATTTATGGAGCAAGTGGAAAAGAACAAGATCATTTTTTAGGAAATTTACACACAGCAATGCAGTGGAAAAACAAACTAAACCTTACTTTTTTTGATAATTATAGTCGCTATTTTTTAGCGGATAAAAAAACAATAATCTCAAACTGTAAAGACAAAATTGTGTCATTAATTCCTTTTCCAGAAGCCACCAATATTAGTACAAAAGGATTAAAATATCCTTTAACAAACGAAACTTTAGTTTTTGGAGAAAGAATTGGTACAAGAAACAAAGCAGTAGATAATCAAATAGAAGTTACTTTTGAAGATGGAAATTTATTTATCTTCATCAATCATAATTAAAAATGAATAGAAAAATAAAATTATTGTGGGATTTTAGAGGACCAGATGCAAAAGAAACTGCAAAACATCATACTATACATTTAAAAGAATTTGCGGCTTTAGAAAATTTAAATTTTCATGAAATTGATATTCAAGAAAAAAATGAAATGTTGGTTTCTGCATTTATCACCATAGATGAAAAAGATATGAAAATATACAGAGATGCTTTAAAACCTCAAAGAGGGGAGTTGGCTTAGAAGAATAAGCTTATTTTAATTTAAAGTTCATGTAAACAGGTAAATGGTCTGAAGCTTCACCAAACTCATTTAACACTTTTCCTGACACATATTCAATAGCGTTTTTTGTGTAAAAAATGTAATCTATTCTTTCAAAAGGATTTTTTGAATTGAACGTGTTTTCTATTCTATCAATATTAAAATCAGCAACACCAACATTTGGCATTTTAAAGATTTTTTGTATTGCTGCAGTTTTATCTCTTGCTCTTGAGTTAAAATCGCCCAATAAAATGGTTGGATATTGATTTTTGTACTTATTAAAAATTGCTACAACTTCATTAAATTGTTTAACTCTAGTTGGCTTATCAAAAGCCTCTAAATGAACATTTATAACAACTATTTCTGTTTTGTTTACAGTAACTTTTACAACTTGAGCCAAACGTTCTAAATAAAAAGCATCTCTGTAAAAAGGGCTGTTAGCTACTCTTTGTAAAACAATTCTTTCTTGGTCTTTTAAAGCGTACTTGCTTATTACAGACTGCCCAGAAATTACTTTACCAAATTGCAAATGAATTGGCCAATAAGGAAAAGGTAAATAGCGCTCATCCCAATTAATGGTTCTTGCAATATATTTATATCCTAAGTTGGCAATTTCATCTTCTTGGTTAATGTGATATGATCTAGATGCATCAAAATCTATTTCCTGAAAAGCAATAATATCTGGATTTATCTTTTTAGTTTCTACGCGTACTTTATTTAAATTTTCATCAAAAAGAGATTTGGGTTTTGCTACAGGTAAATTATTAGTCATACCACTTAAATACCCAATATTATAAGTCATAATAGAAAAAACTGAATCTTTCTTTTCATCACTAATACTCTCTTTTATTATAATTTTAGCATATTCCTCTTTGTTTAACGTAGATGAAGAAGCCCAAAAATAGAACACAACAAAACCAACAATTAACAGTACTAGAAATCTAAAAAAATACTTTAAGAATTGTTTCATTAATTTTCTGATCTTGTATCTGCTGGTTTATCATTTTTAAAATCAGCTAAAATTTTAGCAATAGCCTCATTAATTTGAGTTTTATCTGTTGTGTATTTAGGTGATAAATTTGTTTTATCTGGAAACTGTTCAATTGTAACAGTGGTAGATGGAAAAGCAAATTCAACTCCTAGTGCTGCAGCCAATTTAATAATTGCCATATGCAGTCTGTGTTTAGAAGATTGTTCTACACCCCACTCTAAACTTCTAAAATAAACGTTTACCATTATCAATAGAGCAGAATCTCCAAATCCTGTAAATTCTACATTATAAGAATCAGATCGTGTTTCTGGATGCTCTATCACAAGTTTTCTAACACCATCTACAAAAGCTTCTATTAATTCTGGAGGTGTATCATAACGTAAACCTAAGTTGGTATTGTAACGTCTAAACAATCGTAAACCTTTATTATTGATTACAATTTCAGATAATTTACTGTTTGGAATTTGGTAAATTGATGTATCTGCAGCACGAACTCTTGTAGATCTAAAACCAACTTTTTCAACAGTACCTACAACTTCACCAGCTTCTATCCAATCATCTATATGAAAAGGTTTGTCTAGAAAAATCATGATAGTTCCTATCAGATTTTTTACTGTATCTTGAGATGCCAATGCAAAAGCTAAACCTCCAATAGTAGCTCCAGCAATTAAAGTTGTTGTATCTACTCCAAATAGCGAAAGCAATCTAAAAAAACCTAACAATAATACTAAGCCTGTAAAGAAATTATTTAAAATTGGTACTAATTGATCATCTAATCTACTATGTGTATTTTCTGTAAATACAGCATAAATTCGCATAACAACCTTAACTAATTTTAGAAAAACGTAAATCCAAAAAACGGTTTCTATAATGTTTAACGCTAGAAAAATCCACTTATTAACGGCTAATGAAAATTGTAATGATGGAAAAGTAACATCTATTATTTTTATACAAACCAAAAGACTAATTGGATGAGCTAATTTTTTTATAACCTTATTTATTTCTAAGTTAGAGTTGCTTTTGGTAACATACTTTTGAAGTCTTTGCAATAATGCAAATGCAATTTTTTTAACTAAAACATAGGCAAACATTACTATAATTAAAAGTAAAACTAATGCAACCAATTGCCATATTTCTATGCCTAATATTTTTTTATGACCATATTCTGGAACAATATCTTGAATCCAACTTACATACCAAGGATAAACATTATTGTAAATACCATCAATTTTTGATACAGTTTCTGCTGAATAATACCATTTTCCATTATTTTTTTCTAAATATATTTCTGGCAACCTATTAGGAAACATTATGTATTTAGAATAAGCTGAATTCCCTATAGAATCTTTATAATTTGCATTTACAGGTACATTATTAAAATCTACAAAAAGACCTTTTCCGTCTAAAACTTGTTTAATTTTAATAGCTTTTTTTATTGCTTTTTTTTCCTCTAATCCTAAAATAGTTTTTGCAGCTTTTTTAGGTTGATAGCTATCTTCTTGTAAAAAATATAAATGTGTGTTTAGTGTAGCACTTGGGTTACTTAAATTTACGTTAACACTATCTAAACTTTGTTCTTGTGCTATTAAATAGTATGGAAGTATTAGTAAAATCCAAAATATTTTTCTCATTGCTAAGCTTGTTAATTCCTTGTTAAACTCTAAACAAATTTAAACCTTTTCTGTTCTTTTTGGTCAAAGAAGTATAAATAAAACAAAAAACAATTTAAAATTATGAAAAACATAGCAAGCATTTTAGTATTTGTTTTCGCATTTGCGTTAACTACAGGAGCACAACAAAAAAGAAAAGTAAAAAGAGATAAATTATCTGTTGAACAACGTACAGAATTAGCCGTAAAAAAAATGACATTGGCTTTAAATTTATCTGATAAACAGCAAAATGAAATAAAGCCTTTATTAGTTGCACAAGCCAAAGAAAGAAAAGTTGCATTAGAAAAAAGAAAAGCTTTAAGAGATAGCAATACAAAACCAACAAAAGAAGAGTTGTATGCTATGAGAACTCAACAATTGGATGCACAAATTGATTTTAAAAGTAAAATGAAAGCAATTTTAAAAACTGATCAATTTGAGCGTTTTGAAAAAATGAGCCTTAAAAGAAAGCAAAAAGGGAGAAAAATGATGAAAGGAAAAAGAGAAAGAAAATAATTTGTTTTGGTTGATTAATTATTTAAAACCTGATTTAATTTTAAAATCAGGTTTTTTTTTAATCTTTAAACCAACCAGAATATTTTACATAATTATTGGCTATTCTATCTATTTCTCCTGAAATTAATTCCTGTGAGATATCTTTTACTTTCTTTGCAGGCACACCTGCATAAATACTTCCACTTTCTACTCTAGTGTTTTTTGTAACAACTGCACCTGCAGCAATAATTGAGTTTGATTCTACAACACAATCATCCATAATTATGGAACCCATACCCACCAAAACATTATCATGAATCGTGCAACCATGTACAATTGCATTGTGCCCAATAGAAACATTATTACCAATTGTTGTTGGTGATTTTTGATAGGTTGCGTGTAGTACAGCTCCATCT
>CAXBAC010000106.1:0-8079 GCA_963973485.1 uncultured Polaribacter sp.
TCTTCCTCCAAAACGAGCTGGAATTCCTCCTTTATACAATTTTACATCTTTAACTACATCAGGATTAAAAACAGAGAAAAAACCAAATAAATGCGATGAGTTAAAAACAATAGCTTCGTCTAATAATATTAAGTTTTGATCTGCTGCACCACCTCTAACATTAAAACCAGAAGCACCTTCACCAGCACTTGTTACACCTGGTAAAAGAATAAGTGATTTTATAATGTCTGCTTCACCTAAAACCACAGGAATTTGTTTTATGGTTGCTGAGGTTAATTTATTAACGCTCATTTGAGGCGTTTTAATATTCAGTTTTTCTATATCAGTTTCAATAACAATTTCATTCAAACTTTCTGAAGCTTCAGTAAGTTTAAAGTCTTTTGTTATTTTTTCTGTAAGATTAATAGATTCGTAAATAGTTGTAAAACCAAGATAACTAACCTGAATCTTGTAAGTACCTGTTGGTATAGTTAACGAATAAAAACCATACTCGTTTGTTGTAGTGCCTGCACTTAATTCTGGAAAGTAAATTGAAACACCAATTAAGGTTTCATTAGTTTGGTTATCGTAAACTGTACCACTTATGGTTACTTTTTCTTGGCTGTAGACAGAAATGGAAAGCAAGAAAAATAAAAAGAGTATCCTTTTCAAATTGATTTTTTTGTTTAATTAAATTAATTTTAAGCTAAACAAAAGTACTATTTAAAAAGGATAGAGAAGTAATAAAAAAACGTTAAAAAAAGAGTTTAATCATAAACGATATCTGCAACTTCTATTTTTTTATTTTCAATAAAGTCATACAAAGTTAAGCGTCTTAATGTATAGTAATCAATCCAAAATTTTTCTAAAGAATTTAAATATTGTAATACAGACCTGTCTTGTTCTTGTAGTGCTATATTTAAATCGGTAATATTAATTTTTCCCATTACAAAACGCTTTTTAGCAATTTCGTACCTTTTTAAAGCGATTTCTTGAGCTTTTTTTGCTGTCTTTAAAAAGTTTCTTTGGTTTTGCCAATTTAAAACATGTAGGTAAATTTCTTGTTCAAACTCTTGCTCTTCAATTTCTATATTTGTGTTTACCAAATCTTTATTAGCTTCAACTAATTTTCGTCTAGATTTAGAAACACCCCAATCTAAAATAGGAACACCTAAAGATAAAACTACGTTTTGTTGTTGGTTAAAGTCTTGAAACAAATCATTAAACACAGCACCTTGTTGAGAAATACCAAAATTTGCTCTTAAACTCATTTGCAAGCGATTGTTACCTCTTACTTCTGCAACATCTTGCTCTGCTTCTAAACGTCTTCTTCTAAATTCAATAACTGCCTTTCTGTTTTCTCTTGCTTCTTGTAATGCTTTTTCTACAGTTACAGTAAATGTTGTTAATTCTTTTGGAGTAGATAAAATAATGTTTTCTGTATCTAGCACTAAATATCTAGATAAGTTTTGAGAAGATCTTTTAAAGTTGATTTCATTGGTAATTACATCATTTTCTGAATTTAATACAGAAAGTTCTATTTGCAATAAATCGTTTTCTGCAATTTTACCCATTTTGTATCTTCCTTGAGATATTTGAAACAGAGTATCTTGATTAGAGAAATTTGATTTTGCAATTTTAGATTGTACTTGCGCTTTTAATAAAGAAAAATATCTTCTGCTTGTATTTAAAGATATTTGCTCCATTCTTTCAATAAACTCTCTTTTAGCTTCCTCATAAATTAAGGGTTCTATTTTCTTTTGCCACTTAAAAGGATTGTAAAAAAGCGAATTTTGTCTATAATTTAACGAAAATGGAATTACAGAAAAACCTGTAGATTCATTTTCACCAAAAACATCAACTCTCTCTAGTTGAGAACTTACAGAAATTGTACCACCTGTTAATGCAATATTTTGATTTAAAGATAAAGCTCCATCAAAACTTGCTTGATTAGATCTTACAAAAATATCTTGCCCATTATCATTTGTTAACCTATTTACAGAGTTAGAATATCGTGGTAAAGTAGCATCTAACCTTAATTGAGGTAAAAAACCAGCTTTAAAATTTCTGTATCTCCAATAGCTTGCTTGGTTTTGATTTAACAATGCTTTGTAATCTGGTGAATTTTTTTGAGCAATAGAAATGGCTTCTTTTAAGGTGATTTCTTGCTGACCAAATACAGATATTGATACTATAAAACAGAGCGTAAAAAGTATTTTTTTCATAATTATTCGTGTCTAATTGCCTCAATTGGGCTTTTATTAGCTGCTGATTTAGCAGGTGCTATTCCAAAGATTAATCCAATAAGTGTGGCTACAAAAAAGGATAGTAATATTGAACTTACAGATAAAATAGTTTCTATTCCTGTACTTATTTCTAATATGTAAGAAGATAAAATACCTAACACAATACCTATAATACCACCACCAATACTAACTAATACAGATTCTGTTAAAAACTGAAGAATAACATCTTCTTGAGTAGCTCCAATTGCTCTAATTATTCCAATTTCTTTTGTTCTTTCTAAAACAGAGGCTAGCATAATATTCATAATTCCAATACCTCCAATTAATAAAGATATTCCTGCAATAATACTTAATACAATGTTAAAAATTTGCTTGGTTTTTTGTTGTTGTTTTAACAACTGAATGGGTATAGAAATTTCAAAATCTAACATATCATTATGTCTCCTTTTTAACATTCTACTCAACACATCTGCAGTAGCATTTAATTGAGAAGAATTATCAACTTGAACCACTAACTTATCTAGTTGATGGTAGTTTCCTCTAGGAATTCTTTGTTTTGGACCCTGTTGTTGGCCACTTATAAAAACCATTCCTCCACCAGTTTCTATGGGTTTATCCATAATGGTTTTTCTGTCTTTATATCGAACAAGAAATGTTTTTATAGGAATATAAATATCAAGGTTCATATCTCTTATCCCTAGGTTTTCTTGAGCATTATCAGAAATAAATTTTTCCTCAATAACACCAATTACTTGTAACCAAACATCTTTTACTTTAATTTGTTTTCCTAAAGCACTTTCTCCTGTAAAAAGTTTTTTCTCAATTTTTTTTCCAATAATACACACTGGTAAAGAGTTTTCAACTTGGTTTTCTGAAAAATTCTTACCACTTTCGATTGCAATATTTGAGGTTTTAAAATAATTAGGAGAAACCCCAATAAGTTTAACAGGATTTTGTCTTCCTTTCTTTATAACATATGTTTCCAAAACAACTTCAGGACTAATAGATTTAACAGATGGTATGTTTTTTTGTATACTTTTTACATCTAACATATCTAACCCTTTAGAGAATCGAATAGCCTCTACAGCTCCATCATCAGAATCTTCTTCGTTGTTATTATCATCTTTTTCATCAGGTATAGGAGTAATTACAATATTATTAACTCCTACCAATTCTAATTGAGCTAAAATTTCTTTTTCAGCACCATTACCAATGGCTAACATGGTGATTACAGCAGCAACTCCAAAAATAATACCTAAAGAAGTGAGTAAGGTTCTTACTTTATTAGCTAGAATTACACGAACAGCCTCGCTAAAATTAGATTTTAGTTTCTCAATATAAATTTTATCGAACATAAAAAACTAGTTTAATTTTGCTATTTGTGCAGCTTCATAACCTTCTGGTTTGTTAAGATAAACAACATCAGATGCAGATAAACCTTCAGTAATAATAACAGAGTCGTTGTTAGAATCACCTATTTTTACTTCTTTTTTAACTACAGAAAAACCAGTTTTTTTATAAACATAAGTTATAGAATCTTTAGAAAATATAGCTTCTAAAGGTATGCTAAGCACATCCTTTTTCTCAAACGTTAATATTTTGTTTGATGTAGTCATACCAGGTCTAATATTATCATTTGTTTCATTTAGTTTTATCATCACTTGAAACACTTTTATATCAGAACCTCTTTTATTTTCTCCAACATTAGCAACGTCTGTAACAACACCAGCTATTTCTAAATCTGGAAAAGCATCGAAACCAACTTTTACGGGTAAACCTTTTTTTATTTTTCTAATATCTACTTCGTTTGCATAGGTTTTAGATTCCATTTTAGTTAAGTCTGGTAAACTAGCAACTGTTGGGTTCCAAGGGCTTATTGTAGAGCCTACTTTTTTCTTAGACCCATCCCAATTTTTAAAGTAAGTAATCATTCCATTTCCATCAGAATAAATGGTAAACGATTTTAAAAGCTCTAATAAATCGTCTAATTCTTTTCTAATTTTAGAAACTTCTGTACCAACTTCAACCATTTTTGCATTGGCTTGTCTTTTTTTAATTCTGTAATTTTCTTCTTTTTCTCTTAAATCTCTTTCAGATTTTTCTAAATCAATTTCTAATTTTTTAATGGTAGCTGGTGGTTCATATGTAGATTGTTTTAGTTCTAGTTTGGTTTGTTCCATACTAAAACTTAAATCTTTAATTGCGTTTCTTTCTTGTTTTAAAGATAGGGTAGTGTCTAATTGTTGTTGGGTGTATTTAGAAACTGCAGCCTCTAAGTTTAAACGAGCATCTATAATTTGTTCGTTTACTTCTGTTGGGTCTAATCTAGCAACATAATCACCAACTTTTACAATGGTTCCTTCTGGAACTAAATCTTGAATCTTAATATCTCTTACCTTAAACTTTCTTAAGTTTTCAGGGCCATTAATTTTTTTTAGACTTGTAGATTGAGCCTCTCCAGATGTAATAACTTCACTAACAAAGTTTCCTTTTTTTACCTCTGTTGTTAGGTAAACTTCGCCATCTGCATTTGGTGAAAAATAACTGTAAATAAGATAAATTGATATTAACGAAATAACAGAAATAATAATAATTCGTTTCTTAGACATTGTAATTGGTTTGATTAGAAAACCAAAACTAACTAAAAAAGGAGTGCCAAATAGCACTCCTTTTGTTAATGTTTTATAAAAAACAATGTTAATTTACTTTAAGATAGCATTTAAAGTTGCATTGGGTCTCATTGCATTTACAACCAATTCTTCATTTGGAAAGTAATAACCTCCAATATTTACTGGTTTTCCTTGAATATCGTTAAGTTCTGCTACAATTTTAGCTTCGTTTTTAGATAGTTCTTCAGCAATTTTTGCGAATTCATTTTTTAATTCTTCATTTTTATTTTGATTTGCTAAACCATCTGCCCAATATTTAGCCAAATAAAAATGACTTCCTCTATTGTCTAGCTCACCTACTTTTCTAGAAGGAGATCTGTTATTGTCTAAAAAAGTATCAGTTGCTTCGTCTAAAGTTTCTGCTAAAATAAGTGCTTTTTCATTATTTGTAGAAGTACCTAAATGCTCTAAAGAAACCGCTAATGCTAAGAACTCTCCTAAAGAATCCCATCTTAAATGATTTTCTTCTATAAATTGATCTACATGTTTAGGTGCAGAACCTCCAGCTCCAGTTTCAAATAAACCACCACCATTCATTAGAGGAACAATGGATAACATTTTAGCAGAGGTCCCAACTTCTAAAATTGGAAATAAATCTGTTAAATAATCACGTAATACATTCCCAGAAACAGAAATTGTATCTTCTCCTTTTACAATTCTTTCTAGAGTAAATCTAGTAGCTTCTACAGGTGATAATATTCTTAAATCTAAACCAGATGTATCATGGTTTTTTAAATAAGTAGTTACTTTTTTGATGATTTCTGCATCATGAGCTCTGTTTTCATCTAACCAAAAAACAGCTGGAGTTTTAGAGGCTCTAGCTCTTGTAACTGCTAATTTAACCCAATCTTGAATTGGTAAATCTTTAGTTTGGCACATTCTCCAAATATCACCTTCTTCAACTGTGTGTTCTATAAGTATGTCTCCATTTTGATTAATTACCTGAACTTTACCATCTGCAGCAATTTCGAAAGTTTTATCATGAGAACCATATTCTTCTGCTTTCTGAGCCATTAAACCAACGTTTGGAACTGTACCCATTGTTGTAGGATCAAAAGCACCATGTTTTTTGCAAAACTCAATTGTTTCTGCATAAACTCCTGCATAAGAACTATCAGGAATAACAGCTTTGGTGTCTTGTAACTCTCCTTTTGCATTCCACATTTTACCAGAAGTTCTAATCATAGCAGGCATAGAAGCATCTATAATAATGTCTGAAGGAACGTGTAAGTTAGTAATTCCTTTATCAGAATTTACCATGGCTAAACCAGGTCCGTTTTCGTATATTTTTACAATATCCACTAATATTTCTGATTTCTTTTGTTCTGATAACTCATCAAGATTACTTAAAACATTTGCAAAACCTACATTTGGATCTACACCAATTTTGTTAAAAGTTTCACCATGCTTTTCAAATAAATCTTTATAAAATATTTTTACTGCATGGCCAAATATTATAGGGTCAGAAACCTTCATCATGGTTCCTTTCATATGTAATGAAAATAAGATTTCTTGAGCTTTAGCGTCTGCAACTTGTTCTTCTAAGAATTGTACTAATGCTTTTTTGCTCATAGCAGTTGCATCAATAATTTCACCATCTAATAAAGCAATATTCGCTTTTAAAATAGTTTCATCACCATTATTAGCTGTGTGTTGGATAGTAACTTTTGTAGCGTTAGTTACAGTAACAGATTTTTCGTTGTTTGCAAAATCTCCACTACTCATTGTTGCAACATGAGATTTGGAGTCTGCACTCCAAGCACCCATAAAGTGTGGATTTTTACGAGCGTAATTTTTAATGGCTTTAGGAGCTCTTCTGTCTGAGTTTCCTTCTCTTAAAACAGGGTTTACTGCAGAACCTTTTACTTTATTGTAAAGAGCTAAAATATTTTTTTCTTCTGTGGTATTCGCGTTTTCTGGATAATCAGGAATTGCGTAACCTAATGCTTGTAGTTCTGTAATTGCCTCAGTTAATTGAGAAACAGACGCACTAATATTTGGTAATTTTATAATATTTGCTTCAGGTAATTTTGCTAAATCACCTAAGATTGATAAAGCATCTTCTACTTTTTGTTCTTCAGTCAAATAGTGTGAGAAATTAGCCAAAATTCTAGCCGCCAAAGAAATGTCTTTAACTTCTATTTCTATGTTAGAAGACTTTGTAAAGGCTTTTACGATTGGTAAGAAAGAACGTGTGGCTAAAGCAGGTGCTTCATCCGTTTTTGTATATATAATTTTTGCCATAATTAATTTGAAAAATTGTTTAGTAATAAAAACAAAAAAAGATTGATAAGGAAATTACGAAATCCTTTTCGTTTTAAGAGGAGCAAATTTAAGAATTTAAGATGAATTATGTAATGGTAATATCTTATTAATATGGGGCTTTTTTTGTATTATTAATAAAATATCTTCTTTATATTCATATTGTTATATTTAGTGTAGTAAAATTTATTTGTTTACTTCACAAAAAAAAGACGTTGTATTTCTACAACGTCTTTTAAATCTTTATAACTATAAGGATTATCTTCTTTTTTCAGTAATTCTAGCTTTTTTACCAGTAAGACCTCTAAAGTAGAATATACGTGCTCTACGTACTTTACCTTTTTTGTTGATTTCAATTTTTTGAATTGAAGGTAAGTTAACAGGAAAAATTCTTTCTACACCTACAGTACCAGACATTTTTCTGATTGTAAATGTTTCTGAAGTTCCAGAACCTCTTTTTTGAATAACAACACCTCTAAAAAACTGAGTTCTTGTTTTGTTTCCTTCTTTAATTTCGTAGTATACAGTAATTGTATCACCAGCTGCAAATTCTGCAAATTCTTTTTTTGTTACAAATTCGTCTTGAACAAATTTTACTAAAGATTCCATATCTTATAATTTATGATTTTACAAAAACAACATTCACGCATCTCGTCAGAGGTTATTTTAGCGAGTGCAAATTTAGCAATTAATTTTAATTGATAAAACTAAAACTAATTATTTTTTGATTTATAGTTAATATTATTGAAAATCAGAAGTTTACTCTTTGTTTTCTAATAAATCTGGTCTTATTTGTTGTGTTCTTTTGTAGGCTTCATCACTTCTCCAATCTTCTATTTTTGGGAAATTTCCAGACAAAAGTATTTCTGGCACTTTCATACCTTCAAACTCATCAGGTCTTGTGTACACAGGCGGAGATAGTA
>CAXBAC010000107.1:0-8036 GCA_963973485.1 uncultured Polaribacter sp.
ATTTAAATATAATAATAGACAAAAACATTCCAATAGTTCTTCTAGATATTGTAAGGTATAATCAAATTATAAACAACCTTATTTCTAATGCTATTAAATTTACAGATAAAGGCAAGGTTACACTCATTTTAAAAAAGAAAAAAATTATAAACAACCATGTTATATTACATACAGAAATAAGAGATACTGGAATTGGCATAGCTAAAGACAAACAAAAAACTATTTGGATGCCTTTTTCACAGGCTTCAAACACCACAAACAGATTATATGGTGGCACAGGACTTGGTTTACCAATAGTTCAAAGTATAGTAAAAGCAATGGGTTCTAAAGTTAGAATATTAAGTAAAGTAGGTAGAGGGAGTCGTTTTTATTTTGACTTAAAGCTACAAATATTAACTGATGCTGAACTTGAGAAAAGTAAAGATAAAAAAGAGTATAATTTTTCTGGCAAAAAAGTTTTATTAGTAGATGATAACCTAATAAACGTAATGGTTGGAAAACAAATATTAGAAAAAGCAAAATTAAAAGTAGCAGTAGCAAACGATGGCTTAGCTGCTGTAAATAAAGTAAAAGAAGAAGAGTTTGATATTGTATTAATGGATATTCAAATGCCAATTATGGATGGCTATACAGCAACCCAAGAAATAAGAAAATTTAATAAAAAAATTCCTGTTTTAGCACTTTCTGCTTCTGTTTTTATGGAAATAAAAGATAAAATTAATGATTGTGGAATGAATGGTTTTGTATTTAAACCTTTTAATCCAGAGGATTTGTTAGAAGAAATAGAAAAATTTACAAAAGATGTATAACTACAAAGGACATAAAACTTCTAAAAGAAGGATTAAATTAATACACCATGTTTCTTTGATTTGCATGATGCTCTCTTTACTTTTTGCAGTAGCTACATTTTACATAAAAGGCTATGGTTTGTCTTATTTTTTGGTAGGTACAAGTGCAATTTTTTACTTCACATCAAAAATAGCAATTAGAAAACCAACTCAAGCTAGACTGCTTTTTATTATTACATTTAATGTAAGCGTTACAATTGCAGCATCGTATCTTGGTAAAAACTCAAGTATAGAATTCTTTTTAATGTATGCACTCACTTTAGCATTTGTGCTTTATTCTTATCGAAGAGAAAAAGAACTTGTATTTTTATTTTGCTTGTTACCATTTACTTTATGGACTATCTTATATTTTACTGATTTTAGTATCATCAACTCTACTGCTATCGATCCAGAAATAATTCAAAATTTTATATATCCACTATCTATAACATTTACATTATTGTTAATTGCTTTTCAATTAAGTTATTACTCATACATAAATGCAGGTTTTAACAATAATGTTCATAATAAAAAACAAGAAGCAATTGATGTATCTAATGCTAAGTCTAATTTTTTAAGTACTATGAGTCATGAAATTAGAACACCATTAAATGCTGTAATTGGTTTATCTCATATATTAGGAGATAATAATCCTAGAAAAGACCAAAAAGAAAACATAGAAGCACTTAATTATTCTGGTAAAATATTATTGAATCTTCTAAACAATGTTTTAGATTTAAGCAAAATGCAATCTTCTCAAATAGAATTAGACAATATACCTACAGACTTAACCTCTGCTTTTACACAAATAAAAAAAATTCATGAAACAAGTTGTATTAGAAAAGGAATAACTATGAATTTATTCATAGACAATGATTTACCTGTAGTTTGGTTAGATATTGTAAGATTTAACCAAGTAATTAATAACCTCGTTACTAATGCCATAAAATTTACAGAAAAAGGCTCTGTAACCTTAAGAATTAAAAAAATTAAAAGTGAAGGTGATCAAATAAAAATACTCACAGAAATTATTGATACTGGTATTGGAATACCAAAAGATAAACAAGATACTATTTGGGAAGCTTTTACACAAGCTTCTAGTACTACTAATAGATTGTATGGTGGTACTGGTTTAGGTTTACCTATTGTTAAAAATATTGTAGAAGCAATGGATGCTGAAATAAAAATTGACAGTGAAGAAGGCAAGGGAAGTCGTTTTTATTTTGAAGTTGATTTAAAAATTGCGTCAGAAAAAGATTGTATTGATAGTAATTTTAAAGAGGACTATAATTTTGAAGGTAAAAAAGTGCTTCTAGTAGAAGATAATGAAATAAACATAATGGTTGGTAAGCAAATACTAGAAAAAACAAAACTTCAAGTAGATGTTGCTTACAATGGCTTAGAGGCTGTTAAAATGACAAAGGAAAACGACTACGACATTGTACTTATGGACATACAAATGCCTGTTATGGATGGTTATACTTCTGCTTTAGAAATTCGTAAATTCAATTCAAAAATACCAATTTTAGCACTTTCTGCTTCCGTTTTTATGGAAGTAAAAGATAAAATTTTTGAAAGCGGAATGGATGGCTTTATTTTTAAACCTTTTGATCCAGAAGATTTATTACAACAAATTAATACACAAATTCACAAAAACCAACCTTAATTTTAAAACTAATTTTATTGATAAAGAGCAACTAAAGTCTTTTTTTATAATTATTTTTGAGTAATATGGTTAATATTATTCAGAATTATAAAGAAATTAGAAAACAAACAGAACACCTTTGTAGCTTTTTAAATATAGAAGATTTTACTCCACAATCTGCAAATTTTGCAAGTCCTCCAAAATGGCATATTGCCCATACTACATGGTTTTTTGAAGAAATGATTTTAAAAATTCATTTTAAAGATTACAAAGTTTTTAATTCAAATTTTGCTTTTTTATTTAATAGCTATTATAATACAATTGGTAAACGAATTCAAAGAAACGAAAGAGGTTTACTTACAAGGCCTTCTGTAGAAACCATTTTTGAATATCGTAAATATGTAGATAAAAATATGATTACTCTTTTAAAAGAGGATAAAGAAACTGCTAAAAAACTTACAATATTAGGCTTAAATCATGAGCAACAACATCAAGAATTATTAATTACTGATTTAAAATATACATTTTCTAAAAACCCAATCTACCCTATTTATAAATCTAAAAACTTTATTGATTGTAAAAATACAGACTATGGATTTTTAAAAATAAATGAAGGTATTTATACTATAGGTCATCAAACAGAAGAATTTTGCTTTGATAATGAACTTAAAGACCATCGTGTATTTTTAGAACCTTTTGAAATTTCAAAAGCTTTAGTAACCAATAAAGAATACATTGAATTTATTGAGGATGAAGGTTACAAAAAAGCAAAAAACTGGTTAGATGATGGTTGGCACTGGGTGCAACAAAACAGCATAAATCATCCTTTGTATTGGGAGTTAATTGATAATGAATGGCATCAATACACCTTATCTGGATTACAAAAAATAGATCCAGATGCTATTTTAAGTCATGTATCTTTTTATGAAGCTGCAGCTTTTGCTTTTTGGAAAGGCATGCGATTACCAACTGAATTTGAATGGGAAATTGCTGCTCAAAAATTAAATTGGGGTAAAAGATGGGAGTGGACAAATTCTGCTTACTTACCTTACCCAAACTTTAAAATAAAAAAAGGCGCAGTTGGCGAATACAATGGTAAATTTATGATTAATACAATGGTTTTAAGAGGTGCATCTACTGCAACTTCTAAAAATCATAGTAGAATAACTTATAGAAACTTTTTTACGCCAAATACACAATGGCAATTTACAGGAATAAGATTGGTTAAATAAAATGAAAAAGAATTTTAAAAATGCAGTACGTAATGGCTTAAGTAAAGCTAATAAAACTTTACCCTCAAAATATTTTTATGATGCTATTGGCGATAAAATATTTGTAAAAATTATGCATATGCCAGAGTATTATTTAACAAGAGCAGAGCAAGAAATTTTTAAGAATAAAGTTGATGAAATTGTTACATATTTAAAAATAAATAAAGAAAATCCTTTTGAAATTATTGAACTTGGTGCAGGAGATGGTACTAAAACAAAATTGCTTTTAAAAGAACTTACCAGTAATAATTTCAATTTTAAATATGTGCCAATAGATATTTCTAATGACGCTTTAATCAATTTAAAGAATAGTTTATCTAAAAAGTTTAACAGCCTAATAGTAGAAACTAAACAAGGTGATTATTTTGAAGTTCTAGATGATTTAAATAAAAATAACATCAAAAAAATAATTCTTTTTTTAGGATCAAACATTGGTAACATGTCAGATGAAAATGCAACTTTATTTTTACAAAAACTAAGCTCTAAAATGCATAAAAATGATATTGTTTTGCTAGGTACAGATGTAATAAAAAATAAAAATATTGTATTACCTGCTTATAGTGATGCTGCTGGAATTACCAAAAGATTTAATTTGAATTTACTTACGAGAATTAATAATGAACTTGGAGCTAATTTTAATATTGATAACTTTGATCATCTAGCAACCTACACAGAAAATGAAGGTATTGCAAGGAGTTTTCTTGTAAGTAAGATTAAACAAAGTGTTAATATTAAAGGTTTAGAAAAGACTTTTGAATTTGAAAAAGGTGAAAAAATTCACACCGAAAATTCCAGAAAATATAATGATGAAATATTAGAAAGTGTTTTAAAAAACTCTGGATTACAGATTTCAGAAAAACTAATGGATTCTAAAAAATACTTTGCAGACTATATATTAACCAAAAAATAATTATGAAAAACAATATTGGTATTTTAGGTTTAGGAGTTCGCTCTACAAGCTATTACACCAATTTGTTGCATCAAAAAATGCATGAAAAATATGGAGGTTATCATACATTTCCGTACTTAAACTATCAAATAAATTTTAATGATATAAATCCATTTTTACCTAATCAATTTGATGTTTTATTACCACATCTAGAAAAACATATTGTTAATTTAAAAAATTTAAACTTAGACAAATGGCTTGTACCAAACATAACTTTACATGAAGCTTTAGATAAAATAAATCATGGTTTATCGCTTTTTCATCCTTTAGAACTTGCCATCCAAAATTGTTTGAAAAATAATATTCAAAATGTAGTTGTATTTGGCACCAATTATACAATGCAATCAAATTACATGAAATCTTATTTTGAAAAAGAAAGTATTATTGTGCACAAAGCAACTAAAAATGAAATGATTTTAATTGATGAGTTAAGAACTAAAATTTATCAATCTAAAGATAAAAAAGATGATATTAAAAACTATCAGAAGCTTATTGAAAACTATACCAAAAATGCACATGTAATAATAGCTTGTACAGAACTCTCTCTTTTATCAAAAGAAATCAAATCAACTAAAATAATTGATTTAGCTCAATTACAAATTAATGAAGCGTTTAACTATCATATAAATCCATAAAATTATGAACACTCCAGATTTTTCAAAACTAAAAGCCATTTACGTTAATTGTACTTTAAAGAAATCACCTCAAAAAAGTCATACAGCTGGTTTAATAAATGTCTCTAAAAATATTATGAAAAAAGAAGGTGTTCATGTAGAAGAAATTCGGTTTGTAGATCATGATATTGCATATGGTGTTTATCCAGATATGACAGAGCATGGAGAAGAAAAAGATGATTGGCCAACAATTTTTAAAAAAATTGATGAAGCAGATATTTTAATAGTAGGTACTCCTATTTGGTTGGGTGAAAAATCATCTGTAGCACAAAAATTAATAGAACGTTTGTATGCTATGAGTGGCAAAACAAATGAAAAAGGACAATATCTTTTTTATGGTAAAGTTGGGGGCTGTATCATTACTGGAAATGAAGATGGTGTAAAACATTGTGCTATGGGTATTTTATATGCTTTACAACATGTTGGATATTCAATTCCTCCACAAGCAGATGCTGGTTGGATTGGAGAAGTTGGTCCAGGGCCAAGTTATTTAGATGAAGAAAGTAATGCCAAAACAAATGACTTTACCAACAGAAACACAACTTTTATGAGTTATAATTTAATGCATTTAGCAAATACATTAAAACAAAATAACGGATATTCTGCATATGGAAACTCAAGAGAAAATTGGGATAATGGAAATCGTTGGAATTTCGAAAATCCTGAATACAGGTAGTATTTTGTAACGAAAACTAAGATAAATCGTCTTAAAAAAGAACTAAACCAATTTATTTATCATGAAAAAAATCATTTTTACTTCTCTAGCACTCCTATTATTAAGCTGCTCTTCTCAAAAAAATTCTGAAGAATTCATGGATGCTACTTCTGGTAGATACTTATTTAATGCAAATGAAGTTTTAGAAATTTATTTCGAAGATGAAGAAATGCATGCAAAATGGAGAGGTAATGATAATATTGAGCTTTTAAAAGTAAGTGATAGTGCTTTCTACATGAATGAGTTGAATGAAAAAATGTTATTTGTAAGCAAACCAGAAATGCACATAGAGCTTGCTCCAAAAACAGAACATAAAGGAGTTAATTATTATTTCGAAAAAATGAAAAAAGGAGAAAAAACTCCTTCTGAATATTTTGATGATAAAGAATACAAAAAAGCACTTTTAGCTTTTAAAAAAATTAAAGAAAAAGATTCTTTAAACCCAAATATTAGTGAGTACAGGTTAAACAAGTTGGGGTATACACTTTTAAGGAGTAAGAAATATAATGAAGCTAGAGAATTGTTTCGTATAAATATTGCTTTATATCCAAAAAGCTCTAATGTTTACGACAGTATGGGTGATGCTTTTTTGGAAGAAAAAGACACGATAAATGCAATAGAATATTATAAAAAAGCTTTAGCTATAAATCCAGAAAATAGAAGCTCTAAAAATAGGCTTAACAAACTAACCAAAAATAAAAACTAAATACCGTAAAACTTTTATTGATGTTTAAAGAATTAGAAATAATTTGTACTTTTAAATTTCTAAAATTTAACCATGAAAACTGCTCAAGAATATTTTGATGAATATGCAGTAAGTCATCAAAATGAAACCAACCAAACCATACACTACATTTGTGTGCCTTTAATCTTTTTTAGTGTAATTGGCTTGTTAATGAGTATACCAACTACATTTTTAAAAAACAAATTTGGCTTGTATAATCCGCTTTTAGAAAATTGGGCAGTAATTGTAACTCTTTTTATTTCAGTTTTTTATTTAAGATTGGGGTTTTGGTATTTTTCTAAAATGTTGTTTGTAATTTTACTTTGTATTATTGGAAATTTTTGGATAAGCAACAACGCAAATGTATTTTATATATCAATCACTATTTTTGTTTTAGCTTGGATTGGCCAGTTCTATGGCCATAAAATTGAAGGTGCAAAACCATCATTTTTAAAAGATTTAGAGTTTCTACTAATTGGTCCACTTTGGGTTATTGAAAAATTAGGAAAAAAATAAAATGATGAAAGAAGAAATTTCTTTTGATGATTTTCTAAAAGTTGATGTAAGAATTGGAACAATAATAGCTGTCAATGATTTTCCAAAAGCTAAAAAACCTGCATATCAGCTCACTATTGATTTTGGTAGTTTAGGCACAAAAAAATCTAGTGCTCAAATAACAAATTTATACACAAAAGAAGATTTACTTAACAAACAAGTGGCTGCTATTATAAACTTTAAGCCAAGACAAATTGCAAACTTTATGAGTGAAGTTTTAGTTTTAGGTGTTTATAATAATGATGATAATGTTGTATTACTACAACCAAATAAAATCACTAAAAATGGTAAGCAAGTCTCTTAATTCTTAGGATTATTTAAAATTACCAAAGCACCTATTATACCTGGAATCCATCCACAGAGTGTCAATAAAAAAATTATTACAAAAGAGCCACAACCTTTATCTATTACTGATAATGGTGGAAAAATAATGGCAAATAAAACTCTAAAGAAACTCATTTTTAAAATCGTTGGTTATATTTATAAGACGAATTAATTACTGTTTTGTTACTTTTTTACTCAAAAAAAGTCGCAAAGTAATTTTTAAACTTTACGACTTTTTAATAGTTAACATTGTTAAAGACTACATTTTATCACCAAAGAAAATAGTATTCATTAGTAATTTATTTGTACCAAACCAAAATGCTCTAAAGTTGGTATTATCTGTAAATACTAC
>CAXBAC010000108.1:0-7980 GCA_963973485.1 uncultured Polaribacter sp.
CCATGCATCATTTTATACAAAACCGAAGTATTTTTGATGATTATAATGTTGGCGAATTTGAAAGAGATGCATTAGCAAAATTGGATAATCTTTTTTTAAAAAACCCTATTCAAATAATGGTTGGTGGAAGTGGCTTATATGTTGATGCTGTTTTAAAAGGATTAGATTATTTTCCAGAAGTAGATAAATCTATAAGAGTAGATTTAACTAAAGAACTAGAATTAAAAGGTATAAAAAGCCTTCAAGAAAAACTAAAAGTATTAGATATAGAAACCTATAATACTATTGCTATAGATAATCCTCATAGAATAATGAGAGCTTTAGAAATTTGTATTGGTACAAACACACCTTATTCAACTTTTAAAAATAAACCTAAAACTCAACGAAACTTTAAATCGATTAAAATAGGATTAACTGCAGACAGGCAATTAATTTACGACAGAATAAACCAAAGAGTAGATTTAATGATACAAAATGGTTTAATAGAAGAAGCTAAAGCTCTATATCAACATAAAAATTTAAATGCATTACAAACTGTAGGCTACAAGGAATTATTTGCTTATTTTGATGGAGAACACACAAAAGAATTTGCTATATCTGAAATTAAAAAAAACACAAGAAGGTTTGCCAAAAGACAATTAACTTGGTTTAAAAGAGACAAGGAAACTTTATGGTTCGATTATAAAACAAATCCATCTGAAATGATCAATAGCATAGAAAACAAACTACATTATGAAAGATAAATTCCTTCATTTTTTTCGAAAAGTTTATCATTTAAAAGATAAAATAGCATTTTATCCAACACTAATATCGTTAGGTGGAGCGTTCTTTGCATATATAATGATGTATGCAGAAACGCAAGGTATCTCTAATTATTTAATCGATTTTTTACCAGAATTAGTTATTAATAATACAGAAACTGCAAGAATTATATTAACCACATTTATAGCTGGTTTAATTTCTATTATGGTGTTTAGTTTTTCTATGGTTATGATTTTACTAAACCAAGCTTCTAGCAATTTTTCACCTAGACTTTTGCCAGGATTAATATCTAACAGAAAGCATCAAATAATTTTAGGAATATACTTAGCTACTATATTATACTGTATTTTTATTCTTGTTTTTATAGAACCTACTAAAAACAACTATCAACTACCTGGCTTTTCTGTTTTGTTAAGCATCGTTTTTATGGTGACTTCCTTAGGTGCTTTTATATATTTTATTCACTCTATTTCTCAAGAGATACAAATAGAGTTTATAATGAGTAGAATTACAAAAGCAGCAAGCAATAAATTAGAAAAACTATTAGCATTAGAAGAAAATAAGGATTTCGATTTTCCAGACACAACTAATTGGACAGAATTTAAAACAAAAAAAACAGGTTATTTACAAGACATATCTATAAAGATTTTAAAAGAGATTGTTCTTAAAAATGAATGTAAGATAGAAATCATAACAAAAAAAGGAACACTTTGTTATGAAGGTGATATTTTATTTAAAATAGAGAAAAAGCTAAATGAAAAAACTGTTGATAAAATATACAATGCTTTTGATTTTTCGAAAGATGAATTTATTGAAGACAACTATTTAATTGCTTTTAAACACTTAAAAGAAATAGCTTTAAAATCCATGTCTCCTGGAATTAATGATCCAGGTACTGCTATAAATGCAATAGATTATCTACATGAACTTTTTAAACTTAGAGTTAAGAAACAAGAAAAAGATTACATTTTTAAAGATAAAGAATGTATCATTTTATTAAATATCATATCCTTTGAAGAGGAACTTTACAATATTCTTGCAGCATTAAGAACCTATTGCAAACACGATGTTATTCTTGTAAAAAAAATACTTTATTTCTTAAAAGATTTAAAAAAATACTCCACTAGCGAATTTAAAAATACTGCAATAAATAAAGAAATAGAAAACCTTTTACTAGATGCAAATGAAACAATTTCTAATACTTATGATTTAGAACGCTTAAAAGCAGATTAAATCTTAAAGAATTAACTTTTTTTATTGAGCTCAAATTTTGGTAAATCATTCGCTTTTATATCTTTGTCGTATAAAATTACAATCATGAAACTTAAATTTATTACTTTTTTTACTGCACTAATCTGCAGTGTATCTATAGCACAAACTAAAACTGGTACAATAGATAGCGATTATATTATTAATATTATGCCAGAAGCTAAAGTGGTTATAGAAAGATCTCAATCTTATGGCGCACGTTTAGACTCACTTTTTTCGATTAAAATGGAAGAATACCAAATTAGAGTAAAAGACTTTAGAGAAAAGGAAAAAGAAATGGGCGAACTCATGAAAAAAACTCTTATTAAAGAGATTGGTGGTTTAGAGCAAGACATGAAAAAGTACCAAGATAATGGTAACAAATTAATGCAGTTGAAACAAGATGAATTAATGAGACCATTGTATAAAAAATTAAATGAAGCAATAAACGCAGTTGCCAAAGAAAATGGATATACTTTGATTTTAACCACTGCTGGAAATCAGTTTGCTTACATGGATAAAAATCATGACATCACTAAAAAAGTGATAGCAAAACTGGGTTTAAAAGAACCTGTTATTAAAGAATAATAATAACTCAAATAAAAAAAAGCTCCATTTTTCAATGGAGATTTTTTTTTAATATTACATAAGTATAAAAATAGCTATACAAATAAATACTATAATTTGAAGCCATTTTAAGTATACTCCTATTTTAGAATTTGTTTTTATTTGCTTAGAGATAGTTCCTGCTAAAATAGCAATAGCAGCAAAAATTAATAATGAAACAAACATAAAAATAAAGCCTAAAGTATAAAATTGCAACACAGTTGATAAACTATCAGAAAATAAAAAACCTGGAAAAAAAGCTAAAAAAAAGATAGATACTTTTGGGTTTAAAACATTCATTACAAAACCTTGTTTAAAAAGTTCTGTTGTAGTTTTTTGAGATATATTTTTACTAGAAAGTAAAATAGTAGCATCAGATTGATAAACTTTATAAGCCAAATACAGCAAGTAAAAAGAGCCAAATAATTTAATGATAAAAAAAAGTGTTTGAGATTCTTTAATAATCACTGAAACTCCAAATGCCAATAATGTAGTGTGAATTAGGCAGCCTGTAATTAAACCATACACTGTTGCTAAACCAAATTTTTTACCATTTACAATACTTTGTGTAAGTACAAAAATATTATCTGGTCCTGGAGAAATTGCCAATACAGAAGTTGCTAAAGCAAAAGAAAGAAGCGTTTCTATCATTTACATTTTTTTAAAATAAGCTTTAAAAGATTTACAATTTATCTTTTAAAATTGCATTATTTATCTTTTTTATCAAACTTGGCCCTTCGTAAATAAAACCTGTGTAAACTTGAATCAAATCTGCACCAGCTTTAATTTTTTCTAAAGCATCTTCTGCAGAATGAATACCTCCTACTCCAATTATAGGAAATGCTTTATTAGATTTATCAGCCAAATAGCGAATTACTTTTGTACTCTGATTTTTAATTGGTTGTCCACTAACTCCTCCATTTCCAATCTCTTGTAAACGTTCATCAGTAGCTTTTAAATTTGATCTTGTTGTTGATGTATTTGAAGCTATAACACCATCAATTTGAGTTTCTGCAACAAGTGCTATGATTTCATCTAATTGAATATCATTTAAATCTGGTGCTATTTTTAATAAAATTGGTTTTTGAATTTCTTTAGAATTATTGAGTTTTTGACAAGCTGTAATTAATTCTACCAAATATTCTTTATCATTTAATTTTGCATGACTTCCAACATTTGGGCAACTTACATTCAAAACAAAATAATCTACATAAGGATGTAAACCATCAAAGCACTCTAAATAATCTTGAGTATAGTTTTCAGGCAAAGATTGAGTGTTTTTACCAATATTACCTCCAATAATTACTTTTCCTTTATTTTTTTTTAGTTGATGAATGGCAGCAGCTAATCCTTCATTATTAAAACCCATTCTATTAATTATTCCTTGATCATCTTTTAAACGGAATAATCTTTTCTTAGGATTACCTTCTTGTCCTTTAGGAGTAACTGTTCCTATTTCTATAAACCCAAAACCAAAATTTGATAATTCATTATATAAAACAGCATTTTTATCAAAACCGGCTGCTAAACCCACAGGATTTTTAAATGTTAAGCCAAATAAATTACGTTCTAATTTTTTATCTTCTATTTGATAAATGCTTCTAAAAATTGAAGCAACACCAGGAATTTTACATAAAAACTTTATTAATGAAAACGTGAAATAATGTATTTTTTCTGGATCAAACAGAAAAAAAATTGGTCTAATTATGGTTTTGTACATAGGTTACAAATATAAAAAAAGCTCCGTAAACGGAGCTTTGTTAATTATCTTAAAACTGCTTCTAAATTCTTTTCGAAGCTAGCTTGTAGTTTTTGCATTATTTTATCTATCTGTTTGTCTGCTAATGTTTTATTTTCATCTTGTAAAACAAAACTTACTGCATAAGATTTTTTCCCTTCAGGTAAATTTTCACCTTCATAAACATCAAATAAGTCTACTTCTTTCAATAACTTTCTTTCAGATTGAAAAGCCAAATTGTATACTTCTTTAAATTGTGTTTTAGAGTCTAACAATAGTGCTAAATCTCTCTTAACTGATGGAAATTTAGATAAATCTGAAACTTTAATGCTTTTTTTACTAGTTAATTTTAAAATATTACCCCAGTTTAAATCTGCAAAAAGTACTTCTTGTTTTATACCAAATTCTTTTAAAATGGTTCTTTTTACGACACCAAAATCTACCAACTTAATTTTACCTAAGCTTAACGTAATTCCTTCTGAGAAAATATCATTTTTTGTAGGTGAACTTTTTACATTCTGAATACCAACTCTTTCTAATATTGATAAAATAATACCTTTTGCATAAAAGAAATCTGAAACTGTAGCATTT
The DNA here is from genome assembly GCA_963973485.1 of uncultured Polaribacter sp. Lineage (GTDB taxonomy): Bacteria > Bacteroidota > Bacteroidia > Flavobacteriales > Flavobacteriaceae > Polaribacter. Next base: position 4,946 of record CAXBAC010000108.1, read on the forward strand.
GTTTTCCAAGAATCTTTAGTTCTATTTCCTGTAATAAAAAGTGTTAAATGTTTGTCTTCTTGATAACTACTGTTGTAATTATGATACGTTTTACCAAACTCATAAAACTTTAAAGCATTGTTTTTTCTATTTAAATTATAAGCAACAGATTCCAATCCGCTAAAAAGTAGTGATTGTCTTAGAACTCCTAAATCGTTACTTAAAGGATTTAACATTGCAACATTTGCTTCTTCATTTATATTATCAGAAAGCGATGCATAAGAGGCTTTAGTTAATGAATTTGCCATAGTTTCGTTAAATCCTAAGGCACTTAGTTGTTCTGCAACAACATTTTCTATTTTGGTTTCTTTATTTGAATCAAAAGAAATTGATGTATTTAATTTATGCGAAAACTCAATGTTATTATAGCCGTAAACACGTAAAATCTCTTCTATGATATCTGCTTCACGTTGTACATCTGTTCTGTAAGAAGGTATGGTTAATCCTAATCCTCCTTCAGTTTCACTATTAATTTTAATTTCTAATGAAGCTAAAATATTTTTAATTGTTTCTTTAGGAATTTCTTGACCAATTAATCTGTAGGCGTTTTCGTAAGATAAAAACACTTGAAAATCTTCTACTTTAACAGGATAAAAATCAGAAATATCTGAAGCCAATTTACCAGAAGCGTATTCTTCTATTAATAAAGCAGCTCTTTTTAACGCGTATTTTGTTAAATTGATATCTATACCTCTTTCAAAACGAAAAGATGCATCTGTATTTAAACCATGTCTTTTTGCTGTTTTTCTAATTGATACAGGATTAAAATAAGCAGACTCCAAAAATATTGAAGTAGTATGTTCTGTTACACCTGAGTTTAATCCTCCAAAAACTCCACCTAAACAAAGTGGGTTTTCATCTGCATCACAAATCATAATATCATCTGCAGATAATTCTCTTTCAACTTCATCTAAAGTAGTAAATTTAGTTCCTTCTTTTAAGGTTTTTACAAGTACTTTATTACCTTTTATACTTTGTGCATCAAAGGCATGCAAAGGTTGCCCAAGTTCGTGCAAAACGTAATTGGTAATATCTACAATATTATTTTTTGGTGTGATACCAATTGCTTTTAAACGGTTTTGAATCCATTCTGGAGCATCTTTTACAGTAACTTCTGTAATGGTTATACCACAATAACGAGGCACCAAATCTTTATCTTCTACTTCTACATCATAACGTAAAGTTCTTTCATCAACGTGAAAATTACTCACTGATGGTGAAATCAATTCTTTATTGATATCTTTTTGAATTAAACCCGCTCTTAAATCTCTTGCAACTCCATAATGACTCATGGCATCAGATCTGTTTGGTGTTAAACCAATTTCAAAAATTTGATCTATTTCTATATTAAAAACTTCAGCAGCTGGTTTACCAACTTCTATATCATTATCTAAAACTAAAATTCCATCATGGCTACTTCCCAAACCTAATTCGTCTTCTGCACAAATCATTCCATGGCTTTCTTCGCCTCTAATTTTACCTTTTTTAATTTTAAAACCTTCACCTTTATCATCATACAAAGTTGTACCAATAGTAGCAACAGGTACTTTTTGACCAGCTGCAACATTAGGTGCACCACAAACTATTTGAACAGGTTTACCATCTCCTAAATCTACTGTTGTAATTTTTAAAAGATCTGCATTTGGGTGTTGTACACATGTTAATACTTTACCCACAACAATACCTTTTAAACTACCTTTTATAGATTCTTCGGTTTCTATGCCTTCTACCTCTAAACCTAAATCAGTTAACAATTCACCTGTCTTGGCTGAATCCCAATCTATTTGAAGAAATTGTTGTAACCAATTGTATGATATTTTCATGTTTTTTACTTGAATTTTCAGCGGCTAAATTAACTATTTTAAAGGATTTTTTAAACTTATTTATTAACTAATTCGTAAAAAAACATATCAATATTTATTGTAAATTTGATTACTAATCAAATACATTTTATGAGAACTTTTTTATTAGCTATTTGTGTTTTGTTTTGTTTTTCTTGTTCTCAAGAAAAAACTAGCATCTTAGAAACAGGAAATTTTAGAGGTGTTTTAAAAGCTAAAGACAATCAAGAAATTCCTTTTGTTTTTAAGGTTTTAAATGATTCATTAATACACATTATTAATGGTGAAGAAATTATTACTGTAACTAATATTAGCTATAAAAATGATTCTATTAGAATACAAACACCTGTTTTTGAAGGTTATATTAAAGCTAAAATACACAACAGAAAAATTGAAAAAGGTAATTTTATAAACCCAAGCTTTAATAGAATTGTACCTTTTACAACTGTTAATACTGAGGATAGATTTACAATTGCAAATGAACCTAAAGTTGATGTAACTGGAAAATGGGAAACAATTTTTAGTCCTGATAATGAAAAAAACAAGTATTTAGCAAGTGTAATTTTTGAACAAAAAGGAAACAAAGCAACAGGTACTTTTATTACAACCACTGGAGATTACAGGTTTTTAGAAGGTGTTGTAGATGGAGATTCTCTAAAACTATCTGTTTATGATGGAATTCATGTGTTTTTATTTAAAGCTAAAGCAACAGATTCTACTTTAAACGGAATGTTTTACTCAGGAAACCATTGGAAAGAACCATTTGTTGCAAAATTGAATAATAATTATGAATTGCCTATAGATGAAAACATCACCTATATTAAAGAAGGTTACGAAAATTTTGATTTTTCTTTTCCTGATTCTAGAGGAAAAGTAGTTTCTTTAAGTGATAATGAATTCAATAATAACGTTGTTTTGATTCAAATTATGGGATCTTGGTGTCCAAATTCTTTAGATCAAACAAAGTTTTTAGTAGATTATGTAAAAGAAAATACACATGAGAATCTTAAAGTGATTTCTTTAGATTTTGAAATTGCAGACAATAGAGAAACTTCTTATAAAAATATAAAACGTTTAAAAAATGAAATAGGTATTACATACCCTGTATTATTAGCACAATATGGTAGAAATGGGAGTAAAAAAGATCGGAAGAAC
>CAXBAC010000109.1:0-7958 GCA_963973485.1 uncultured Polaribacter sp.
GTTGGTGTAATTCTCGCCGAAAATATGATTCGTCATTTAGATGATAAAAAGTTACAAACTCGTGAAGATGGAACAAAATATACTACAGACGAAGTAATTTATAATGCAACTGCAGAAGTTTCTGGCGCTATTTTAACAGCAGTTTTAACAACAATTATAAGTTTTGTACCTGTTTTTACAATGATTGGTGCAGAAGGTAAATTGTTTAGACCTTTGGCGTTTACAAAAACAATGGCACTATCAGCTTCTTTGGTTATTGCTTTATTTTTAATTCCACCTTTTGCAGCTTATCTATTCAGAAAAACAACACTAAAAAAATCTTTTAATCATATTATAAATATCGCTTTAATAGTTGCTGGTATTGTAATTACAATTAGTGGTTATTGGTTAGGTGTAATTCTAATTGCTTTTGGAGTTAATGGTTTATTAGTTGTTATAGGAAAACTAAACAAGAAAAATAACAACCTTATAAATATCATTATTTCTTGTACAGCTATTATATTCTTACTCGCAGAATATTGGCGTCCATTAGGTTTTAATAGAAGTATCTTAATCAACTTGCTTTTTGTAGCCATTATTTGCTTTGGTATTTTAGGAATATTTTCAGTTTTTAGAAAATATTATGGTCAAATTTTAAAATGGGCCTTGGTTAATAAAGTGTTGTTTTTAATAATTCCTGCGACTGTTCTTATTTTTGGAGGTTGGATTTTAAACAACACAGGTAAAGAATTTATGCCTTCTTTAAATGAAGGTTCATTTTTATTAATGCCAACTTCGTTGCCACATTCTGGAGTTGCAGAAAATAAACGCGTTTTACAACAATTGGATATGGCAGTAGCCACAATTCCAGAAATTGAAACTGTGGTTGGTAAAGCTGGTAGAACAGAATCTGCTTTAGATCCTGCACCTTTATCAATGTATGAAAATATGATTCAGTATAAACCTGAATATATGAGAAATTCAGAGGGAAAAAGACAACGTTATAAAGTAAATGAAGATGGTGCTTTTGAATTGAAAAATGGTGGTTTTGTAACAAATCCAAATAATACTAAAAATGTCACCTTGAGCCAAGTCGAAAGGTCTAAACTTATCGAAGATGAAGATGGAGAATACTACAGAAATTGGCGACCAGAAATTAGTTCTCCTGATGATATTTGGAATGAAATTGTAAAAGTCACCAAATTACCAGGTGTTACTTCAGCTCCAAAATTACAACCTATAGAAACAAGATTGGTAATGCTGCAAACAGGTATGCGTGCACCAATGGGAATAAAAGTAAAAGGACAAGATTTAAAACAAATTGAAGCTTTTGGTTTGCAATTAGAAAACTTTTTAAAACAAGCAGAAGGTGTTAAAGTAGAAGCAGTTTTTGCAGATAGAATTGTTGGTAAGCCATATTTACTAATTGATATTAATAGAGAAAAAATAGCACGTTATGGAATTTCTATTGAAGATGTTCAGAATGTTTTAAAAGTTGCAGTTGGTGGTATGCAATTAACTCAAACTGTGGAAGGAAGAGAACGTTATGGTATTCGAGTTAGGTACCCAAGAGAATTGCGTAACAATCCTGAATCGATAAAAGACATTTATATTCCTGTTGAAAAAGGGAATCCTATTCCTTTAAGTGAGTTAGCAACGATTAGATATGAGCAAGGTCCACAAGTTATAAAAAGTGAAGATACTTTTTTAATTGGTTATGTACTGTTTGATAAATTAGATGGTTTTGCAGAGGTTGATGTAGTAGAAAATGCCCAAGAATTGTTTCAACAAAAAATAGATTCTGGTGAATTAACGGTTCCAAAAGGCATCAGTTATAAATTTACGGGAACTTATGAAAACCAATTACGTGCAGAAAAAACCCTGTCTGTTATAGTTCCATTAGCATTGGCAATTATTTTCTTGATTTTATATTTTCAGTTTAAATCGGTTGCTACATCATTTATGGTTTTTACAGCCATAACCATTGCTTTTGCAGGTGGTTTTATTATGATTTGGTTATATGGGCAAGATTGGTTTTTCAATTTTAGCTTTTTTGGTGAAAATATGCGAGACTTATTTAATATGAAAACCATCAATTTAAGTGTGGCAGTTTGGGTTGGTTTTATTGCATTGTTTGGTATTGCCACAGATGATGGTGTAGTTATGGCAACCTATTTAACACAAACTTTTAAACGTGAAAAACCTGCAGATAAAAAGAGCATACGAGCTTCAGCTTTGCAAGCTGCAGAAAAAAGAATTCGTCCTTGTTTAATGACTACTGTTACAACAATTTTAGCATTATTACCAGTTTTAACCTCTACAGGAAAAGGTAGCGATATTATGATTCCAATGGCAATTCCAATTTTTGGAGGAATGGTTATCGATATCACATCTTATTTTCTTTTACCTGTTTTATATAGTTGGAGAGAAGAATTCAAATTAAAAAAAGCAAACAAATGAAAAATTTAATATTTACACTCATAAGTTTTTTAGCTTTTGGTTTTTCAAATGCACAAGAATTAAATGTACTTATTGAGCAAGCTCTAAAAAATAACCCAGCAATTCAAAAATTTGAATTGCAATATAATATTGCTTCAGAAAAAGTGAATGAAGTAAATACATTGCCAAATACTGAATTTGGTGTTGGGTATTTTGTAAGCGAACCAGAAACCAGAACAGGTGCACAAAATTTTAGGGTGTCTATAAACCAAATGTTGCCTTGGTTTGGTACAATTACATCAAGAGAAAATTATATGTCTTCTATGGCAGAGGTTAAATATGAAGATATTGTTATTGCCAAACGAAAATTAATTACTTCAGTTTCCCAATCATATTATAATTTGTATGCAAATAAAGCAAAGCAAAATGTTTTAAAAGAAAATATAAAACTACTTCAAACTTATGAAACATTAGCATTAACATCGGTTGAAGTTAATAAGGCATCTATGGTAGATGTATTGCGTTTGCAAATGCGCCAAAATGAAATGGAGCAATTATTGGCAATTTTAAATCAACAGTATTTAGCAGAACAAACTACCTTCAATAAGTTATTGAATCGTAATAAATCAATTTTTATAAATGTTGTGGGTGATTTGAATTTTCCTGCAGAAAATTTTGATACCAAAACTAATAATTTATCAGTTCATCCAGAATTATTAAAGTACGATAGATTGTATCAATCTATAGAAAAATCAGAATTATTAAATCAGAAAGAAAGCGCTCCAATGATTGGTTTTGGTTTAGATTATATAAATGTTACAGAACGTCCAAATATTAGTTTTAGTGATAATGGTAAAGATATTTTGATGCCAATGGTATCTCTTTCTATTCCTATTTTTAATAATAGTTATAAATCAAAAACCAAACAAAATAGCTTACAACAAGAAGAAGTTTTAGCACAGAAGCAAGAACGAAAAAATAAATTAGAAACGTTTTTAGATAAAGCAAAAAACGAACGCATTTCTGCAAGAATTAGTTATAAAACACAAACTAAAAATCTGAAACAAGCTAAAAATGCAGAAGAAATTCTAATTAAAAACTACGAAACTGGTACTATAGATTTTAATGATGTTTTAGATATTCAAGAGTTACAATTGAAGTTTGAAATGAATCAAATTGAGTCTATAAAATCTTACTTCGTACAAACCACAATTATTAATTATCTAACCAATTAAATTATGGAAAGAAAAATTTTTATAAAAAACATGGTTTGTAATCGCTGTATAATGTTCATTAAAACAAAATTTGAAAAGTTAGATATTGAACTAAAACATATTGAGCTTGGTGCTATAATTTTCGAGGAAGAGTCAGAAAATGATTTCGAAAAAATTAAAACTGCTTTAGAAGAAAATGGTTTTGAAATTTTGTTAGGTCAAGAAGAAAAATTAGTAGAACAAACTAAAATAACAATTATTAAATTATTGAAGAAATTACCATTGCAATTAGATAAAACACTTTCTAAATATTTAGAATCAAAATTAAATTTAGAGTACTCAAAAATTAGTAAAATTTTTTCTACAAAAGAACATATTACTATTGAAAAGTATTTTATAAAGTTAAAAATAGAAAAGGCAAAAGAGTTGATACAATTGCAAGAAAATAATTTTACAGAGATAAGTCAGCAATTAGATTATAGCAATGTAAACCATTTTAGTAGTCAATTTAAAAATGAAACTGGTATGAGCTTATCATCTTACAAAAATGAGCAGAGAAATTTCAGGAATCCTTTAGACCAAATTGTGTAGATAACAGCCATAATTATAACACAAAGAGTTGATAAACAGTTATAATTTTGAAAATAAATAAATAAAAAATAAAAAAAATATTATGAAATTTAAAGTACTTATAATCATAACCTTGTTTTTTACATTTTGTGCAATTGCACAAGAGCAACGGTATGTTGCAAATACCGTTGAAGAAAACATAGACAATTGGCCAGAAAGAACTTATAATCTAACCATAGATTATGAAACCGTAAACTTTACAGGTAAAAAAGTAAAAGCGATGACTTTTAATGGTGGTATTCCAGGACCAAATTTAGTTTTTGAAGAAGGAGAATTTGCAATTATAAACGTTACTAATAAAATGGATGTAGAAACATCTGTACATTGGCATGGTTTAATTTTGCCAAATTTTTATGATGGTGTTCCTTACTTAACAACACCTCCAATAAAACCAGGCGAAACCCAACAATATAAGTTTGCCTTAAAACAATCTGGAACCTATTGGTATCATTCGCACACAGGTTTGCAAGAACAACGAGGTGTTTATGGTTCTATTCAAATTAATCCAAAGAAAAAAAACTTTGAATATGATCATGATTTGAGCTTGGTTTTATCTGATTGGATGGATGAAAACCCAAAATCTCAACTTAAAAATCTAAAGAGAGGTAACGAATGGTATTTGATAAAAAAAGGACAAGTACAAAGTTGGGATAAAATAATTAAAAAAGATGCTGTTGGTGCTAAATTAAAAATGATGTGGCAACGTATGCCAGATATGGCAATTTCTGATAATTATTTTGATAATTTTTTTATCAATGGAAAAACGGAAGCGAATTATCCACAATTTAAACCTGGTGAAAAAGTAAGAGTTCGTTTTGTAAATGCCGCAGCTGCAAGTTATTTCTGGTTAACTTTTGGTGGTGAAAAGCCAACGCTTATTTCTTCTGATGGAATAGATGTAGTGCCAATTAAAAAAGACAAAACATTGATTGGTGTTGCAGAAACATATGATTTTATTGTAACTGTTCCACAAAATGGAAAATTAGAAATAAGAGCCATGGCTCAAGATGGTTCTGGTTTTGCTACCAGTTACTTAGGAGAAGGAGAAATTTTATCTGCTAAAATTGTTCCTGAACCAGATTTAATTGAAAGTATGAAAAAGATGATGGCAATGAACATGAAAATGGGTGCGCCAGCTCTTAAATTCAATCCTTCTAAAGGAGATTCTATTGCATTAATGAAAAAATATAGCATGGACATGAGTGAAATGAAGATGGATGGAATGAAAATGAAAAAGATGTCTAAAAAATCGGATTCAATGATGAAAAATCATGATAAAATGAATCATAAAAAAATGGACATGAATGCCGATAAAATGAATATGCAAGATAAAAGCATGAGCGGTATGAAGATGGGTTATGTAATCCCTAAAGACAAAGTAATTGGAGACAATATGAAAACTGGTGGAAACCCAGAATTCAATTATAATTATTTAAAATCGCCAACAAAAACCGAGTTTAAAACTGATAAACCAATCAAAGAAATGTTATTTAATTTAACAGGTAACATGAATAGATATGTTTGGAGTATTAATGGAATTCCGATTTCAGAAACCGATAAAATCAAAATAAAACAAGGAGAAGTTGTTCGTATTACCTTGAATAATTTAACAATGATGCACCACCCAATGCATTTACATGGTCATTTCTTTAGAGTTTTAAACGAAAACGGAGAATATTCACCCTTAAAACATACGGTAAATGTTGCACCAATGCAAAAAGTGGTGATTGAGTTTGATGCGGTTGAATATGGTGATTGGTTTTTTCATTGTCATATTTTATATCATGTAAATAGTGGAATGGCAAGAGTCTTTAGTTATGATACACCAAGAGATAAAAGGTTAAAAAATTATCCACTAAAAAACTTAACGAATGAAGCAAATCATTTATTTACTTGGGGTGAAGTTACAGGTGCTTCTCACATGGCAGACTTTTTTGCAACGGCTTCTAATTTAAGAAATCAATTTACAGTTACAGGAGAATATGGTTGGAATAAAAATATGGAATCAGAAATTACTTACGAACGCTATTTAACGAGTTATTTCCGAGTTTTTGGTGGTGTAAATATAGAAAATGAAGGTAAAAATAGTTTGGAAGAAATCAACACAACTGCTGTAGTTGGTGTTCGGTATTTATTACCAATGCTTATAAATTCGGACTTAAGGATTGATAATAAATTAAGACCACTAATTCGTCTTTCTACGGCAACTATGATTTTTCCAAAGGTTGGTTTATTTGGCATGTATGAATATCAAATGGATTTTGGTTGGGTAAATAATTTCCCACAAGGAGAAAATTTTAAATCAGAAACGGTTTGGTCTGTTGGTTTAGAATATGTGTTAAGTAGAAACTTCTCTTTAATGGGAAGTTATGACAATCGTTTTGGAGCTGGTGGTGGATTATCAATGAGATTTTAAAAAATTAAACAATAATAACTAAATATAATAAAAATGAAAAAAGTAAGAACTACATCAATTTTAGCATTAATGGTAATAGCATTAATGGTAACCTCTTGTAAAAACGACAAGAAAGTAGAAAGTAATAACGTAGAACATCATTCAGAAATGAGCCATGATAATAGTGATGGGCATCATGATGGAGAAAAAAAAGAAATGGTTATCAATAATAATCAAAAAGAAAATTCAGAAAAAGTTTTAAGTGATTACTTCAATCTAAAAAATGCTTTAGTTTCTGATGATGAGTCAAAAGCAAAAGAAATTGGAGCAATTTTAAAGGAAAGTTTAAACAATCTTGATATTTCTAAATATACTGATGCTCAAAAATTAGAATTAAAAGATATTATTGTTGATGCCAATGAACACGCAGAGCATATTTCAAAAAGCCCAATAGCACACCAAAGAGAACACTTTAAGGTTTTAAGTAAAGACATTATAGATATGGTTGCTATAACTGGTACTTCTAATAAATTATATGAGCAATATTGCCCAATGTATGAAAAAGGTAGTGCTTGGTTAAGTATGAATGAAGAAGTGCGTAATCCTTATTATGGTGGTAAAATGCTAAAATGTGGAAAAGTGCAAAGAGAAATTAACTAAATGAAAACTGTTAAAATCATATTGTTGATTTTATTGGTCGCTTTTGTGGGAATACAATTTATTCCCACAGAACCCAACCAAAATGGATACGTTGCTAAAACAGATTTTATGCTAGTATACAACGTACCAAAAAATATAGAAAAAAGCATTAAAACATCTTGTTATGATTGCCATAGTAACAACACTAAATACCCTTGGTATAATAAAATACAACCAGTTGCTTGGTTTTTAGAAGAACATATTAAAGATGGCAAAAAAGAATTAAATTTTAGTGAATGGGAATCATTATCAAATCGAAGAAAAGCCAGCAAATTACGATCTATTATTAAACAATTAGAAAGCGGAGAAATGCCTTTAGATTCTTACACGTTAATTCATAAAGATGCAAAGCTCTCAAGCGAAGAAACGAATGAAATAATCAATTTTATCGTCCAATTAAAAAATAGTTTATAAAAATAAAAAATTAGTAAAAGATACTTGAACTTGAGAGAAAGTCTTATTTTTTTTGGTTGATTGGATAAAGTCTAACTCTCATTTTTGGGTATTATTTTAATAAGATATTGAAATGAAAGAATGTTGTAAAAACAGTTTTCAAGACACAGAAAATAAGTCTAATATAAAAAAATGGTTCAATTATATAG
>CAXBAC010000110.1:0-7767 GCA_963973485.1 uncultured Polaribacter sp.
ACAAGCTCCACCATCAACTTTTAAGGATTTTAAAGGAGTTTTTGCATCATTTTGCATGGCAATTAATAAATCTTTTGTTTGGTAGGCTAAAGATTGTAAAGTGGCTTTTATTAAGTGATTTTTACCTGTATCTCTGGTTAATCCAAAGATGGCTCCTCTTGCATACATATCCCAATAAGGAGCGCCTAAACCAGCAAAAGCTGGAACTACAATTACTGGGTTTTCTTCATCTACTTTTTCTGCAAAAAACTCACTTTCTTCAGAAGATTTTATAATCTGCAATCCATCTCTTAACCACTGAATTGCTGCACCTGCTACAAAAACGCTCCCTTCAAGAGCATAATATACTTTATCATCAATTCCCCAAGCAATTGTTGTAAGTAATCCGTTTTTAGAAAACTGAGGTTCTGTTCCTGTATTCATTAATAAAAAACAACCTGTACCATACGTATTTTTTGCTTCGCCTTCTTTAAAACAAGTTTGTCCAAATAAAGCTGCTTGTTGGTCTCCAGCAATACCTCCAATGGGAATTGTATGACCATTTAACATAAAATCACCAAAATGATGAGAAGATGGTTTTACTGCTGGTAACATTGATTTTGGAATGTTTAAAGCTGATAAAATTGTATCATCCCAACACAATTGGTTGATATCAAAAAGTAGTGTTCTAGAAGCGTTGCTGTAATCTGTGGCATGCACTTTTTTATCTGTCAAGTTCCATAATAACCAAGAATCTATAGTTCCAAAAAGGAGATTTCCTTTTTTTGCTTCTTCCTTAGCGCCTTCAACATTTTCTAAAATCCAATGTATTTTTGTGCCAGAAAAATAGGCATCAATTACTAAACCTGTGGTTTTTTTAACGTGATTTTCTAAGCCTTTTTCTTTTAAGTTTTCACAAATTTTTGCAGTTCTTTTGTCTTGCCAAACAATGGCATTATAAACAGGTTTTCCTGTGTTTTTATTCCAAACTACAGTAGTTTCACGTTGATTGGTAATTCCTAAACCCACAATTTCATCAACGTTAATTTTGGCATTTGCAATTACATCTTTTAGCGTTGTTAATTGCGATTCTAAAATCTCTAAAGGATCGTGTTCTACCCAACTCGATTTTGGAAAAATTTGCTCAAATTCTTGTTGTGCAATTGCAATAATATCTCCTTTTTCATCAACAATTACAGCTCGCGAACTTGTAGTTCCTTGATCTAAAGCGAGTATGTATTTTTTAGACATTTGTGCGAAATTTTTTTAAAATCAGTGTAAAAAGCTATTAAAATTGAACTTACAATTTACAAAATAACATGTATATAAATTGTTACCTTTATCAAAATAAAAATACTTTTTATGGAATATGGTTTTCTATCAGTAATACCACCAATTATCGCCATTATTTTAGCGTTAAGAACCAAGCAAGTTTATATTGCTTTGTTATTTGGAATCTGGTTTTCTTGGTTGATAATAAAAGGATGGAATCCTCTTGAAGGCACTTTAGCAATGATAGAAGGAATGGTGAATGTGTTTCAATCGAAAGGAAATACAAGAACTATTATTTTTAGTGCACTTGTAGGTTCTTTATTAATTTTTATTCAATATTCTAGAGGTGTTGAAGGCTTTATCAACATCATCAATAAAAAGTTGGTAAAATTAGAAGGAAAAAAAACAGGTTATAGTAGAGTAATGGTTCAAATTTTAGCAGCTGTAACAGGTTTATTGTTGTTTGTAGAAACCAGTATTTCTTCTTTAACTGTGGGTACTTTATACAGACCAATTTTTGATAAATTAAAAATCCCTAGAGAAAAATTAGCTTACATAGCAGACTCTAGTTCTGCACCTTCATCTATATTAATTCCCTTTAATGCTTGGGGTGCTTTTATTATGGGTTTATTGCTAACACAAGGTATAGATAAGCCTTTTTCTGTGATGATTTCATCTATAAAATACAACTTTTATCCTTTGCTAGCTATTTTGATATTATTCATCATAATCGTATCAAAAAAAGATTTTGGTTTGATGAAAAAAGCAGAACAAAGAACCAAAGAAACAGGAGCTTTAATGAATAAAGGTTCTAAGCCTATGGTTTCTGATGAGGTAACATCATTTCCACCAAAAGAAGGTATACCAGCCAAAGCATATAATATGATTGTGCCACTTTTAGTGATGGTTTTAATGATGCCAATCAATTTAATGTATACAGGTTGGAATGCTGTAGAAAAGTCATCATCATTTCTAAATCATGCTTCACAAGCTATTGGAGAAGGTTCTGGTTCATCATCTGTTTTATATGCAGTAATTACTGCAATTTTGGTGGCAATTACTATGTATTTTATTCAAGGTATTTTAAAACCAAAAGAAGCTGTAGATTTAACTTTAAAAGGAATAAGTGAGTTGATGCCTTTAGCACTTTTGATGTTATTAGCCTTTGCTATTGGTGATGCTTGTAAGGCTTTAGATACAGGAAATTATGTAGCTAACAGTACAGAAAGTTGGCTGTCTCCAGAATTGTTACCAGCTGTGGTTTTTTTAGTGAGTTCTTTTATTGCATTTTCTACAGGAACTTCTTGGGGAACGTTTGCTATAATGATGGCTATTGCAGTGCCAATGGCAAATATTCATAATGCAGACATTACTATTGTTGTAGCTGCAACTTTAGGAGGAGGAATTTTTGGAGACCATTGTTCGCCAATTTCAGATACGTCTATCATATCTTCTATGGCATCAGCAAGCGATCATATAGATCATGTAAAAACACAATTGCCTTATGCTTTATTTGGAGGAGTTGTTACAGTAATTTTGTATTTGATTATTGGCTTTGTAGGATAATTAATCAGCCAAAACCCCACGTTTTTTAATTTCAGGAATCATTCGTAATGCACCTTCTTTAATAGAGTTTGCTGCAAAAATAAATGTTTTTTCGAACAAGGTATTTCCTTCAAAAAAAGTAACTTGAAAACGATTATTTAATTTGAACAATTCAGGCTGAATCAATTCAATTTTGGCAAAAGAATTTGCAGGAAGTTTCTCAATTTTTTTACGTAATAAAGATGTGGTTTTGGTATCAGAAAACCCTTGAGAAACAATAACAACCATTTCTAAATCTACATTCTTATTGTTAATAAGGTATACATTCCAATCATCTGTTTTATAAATATCATTGTATTCATAAACTACAGCCATTTCTACATTGGTAACCTCTGGAATTTCGATGTCTTTTTTCATTTTTTTGGATTAAAGAGACAAGAAGCAAGAAAAGAGACAATTTGTCTCTTCTCTTTTATAGCTATTCTATTTTCTTAAAAATTAAATTATACTCTTAAACTGCTCTAAAAAACGCTTATCATTTTCATAAAACATTCTAATATCTGGAATTTGATACAACAACATTGCTATACGTTCTATACCCATTCCAAATGCGTAACCAGAATATTTTGTAGGATCAATATTTGCATTTTTCAAAACATTAGGATCTACCATTCCACAACCCATAATTTCTAACCAACCAGTACCTTTGGTAATTCTATAATCAGTTTCTGTTTCTAATCCCCAGTAAATATCAACTTCTGCACTTGGCTCTGTAAATGGAAAATATGAAGGTCTTAATCTAATTTTAGATTTCCCAAACATCTCTTTAGTAAAATATAAAAGTGTTTGTTTTAAATCTGCAAAAGAAACATCAGTATCAATATATAAACCTTCTACTTGATGAAATATACAGTGTGCTCTAGCAGAAATATCTTCATTTCTAAAAACACGTCCAGGAGAAATAGTTCTTATTGGCGGTTCATTTTCTTCCATGTAACGAACCTGTACAGAAGAGGTGTGTGTTCTTAAAAGAATATCAGGATTTTGCTCTATAAAGAAAGTATCTTGCATATCTCTTGCAGGATGATATTCAGGTAAATTTAGCGCTGTAAAATTATGCCAATCATCTTCAATTTCTGGTCCTTCAGAAACTGTAAAACCGATTCTATTAAAAACCTCAATTATTTGATTTCTTACCAATGAAATTGGATGACGTGAACCTAATTCAATAGGCTCAGAAGGTCTAGTTAAATCACCATAAACACCTTTTTCTTCAACTGCGTTTTCAAGAGCATCATTTAATTCAGCCACTTTACCTTCTGCAGATTTTTTTAAGTTGTTTAAAGCTTGCCCAAAATCTTTGCGTAATTCTGCATCAACATTTTTAAATTCAGAGAACAGGTCTTTAAGCAAACCTTTACTACCTAAATATTTTATTCTAAACGTTTCAACTTCTTCTTTGGTTGTTGCTTTAAAAGATTGCACTTCACCAATTAATTCCTTTACTTTATCTAACATTTTCATCAAAAATTGATGCTGCAAATTTAAACTTTTTTAAAGAGTTTAAGATTATAAAACTTAATAAAAGCATATAACCTAACGAAATCGATTGAAATCAATACATTAACAAATACTTATTCTTTATTTTTTATTTGAAAATAAAGAAAATAACTATCTTTGCCCCGTTAAATTTTTATAAAATTCATAAAAAATTATGGCTAAAAATATCGAGTTAAAAATAAATGACTTTATGGATATGGTTAAATCGAGAAATAACCATGAACCAGAATTCTTACAAGCCGTTCAAGAAGTTGCAGAAACTGTAATTCCTTATATCGCAAATCATGATATTTATCATGGTAAAAACATTCTATTAAGAATGGTAGAGCCAGAAAGATTAATCTCTTTTCGTGTTTCTTGGGTAGATGATAGTGGAGAAGTGCAAGTAAATAGAGGATATAGAATTCAAATGAACTCTGCAATTGGACCTTATAAAGGAGGGTTGCGTTTTCACCCAACTGTAAACGCAAGTATTCTTAAGTTTTTAGCTTTTGAACAAGTGTTTAAAAACTCTTTAACTACTTTACCTATGGGTGGTGGAAAAGGAGGTTCTGATTTTGATCCAAAAGGAAAATCAGATAACGAAATCATGCGTTTTTGCCATGCTTTTATGAGTGAATTATTTAGACATATTGGTCCTAATACAGATGTACCTGCAGGAGATATTGGAGTAGGTGCTAGAGAAATAGGTTTTATGTTTGGTATGTATAAAAAACTAAGAAATGAATTTACAGGTGTTTTAACAGGTAAAGGACAATCTTGGGGTGGTTCTTTAATTAGACCAGAAGCAACAGGATATGGAAATGTATACTTTGCAGATAATATGTTAAAACGTAAAGGAGATTCTTTTAAAGGTAAAAAAGTAGTAATTTCTGGTTCTGGAAATGTTGCTCAATATGCAGCAGAAAAAGCGATTGAATTAGGAGCAACTATTTTAACGTTATCAGATTCTGGAGGATATATTTTAGATGAAGAAGGAATAAATACAGAAAAACTACAACACGTTATGTATATCAAAAATGAAAAACGTGGTAGAATTAGCGAGTATGTAGATAAATATCCAAACGCAAAATACGTAGAAGGAGAAAGACCTTGGTCTGTAAAGTGCGATATAGCTTTACCATGTGCAACTCAAAATGAGTTAAATGGAGAAGAAGCTAAAGCTTTAATAGCAAATGGTTGTATGTGCGTATCTGAAGGAGCAAACATGCCTTCTACACCAGATGCAATTCACGAATTTACGAATGCAAAAATATTATTTGCTCCTGGTAAAGCTTCTAATGCTGGTGGTGTTGCAACTTCTGGTTTAGAAATGAGCCAAAACTCATTAAGAATTTCTTGGTCTAGAGAAGAGGTAGATAGTAGATTAAAAGATATTATGGAAGATATTCATGATTCTTGTGTACAATATGGAGAAAATGAAGATGGTTCTATAGATTACATTAGAGGAGCAAATATTGCAGGTTTTGTAAAAGTTGCAGATGCAATGTTAGCACAAGGAGTTATTTAAAGCGTATTTACGTTACTATAAAATGGAAACGCATCAATTATTTGATGCGTTTTTTTGTTTATTTGTGGTCAAACATTAGATATGGAAATTATTAGTTTTATTTTTTATGGTTTTATAATTGCTTCAATGGGTAGCATAACTCCAAGTTTTTTAAACTTAACTGTTGTAAAATTCAGTTTAAGAAATGGGGTAAAAGCAGCATTATATTTAATAGGTGGGTATGCAACTATATTGTTTTTTCAAGCAAATATTGGAGCATATTTGTCTAGTATTTTAATGAAAAATTCAGAATATATTACTTTAATTCAACAAATAGGGACAGGTATTTTATTTTTACTTTCTATTAATTTTTTTAGATTATATTTTTCTTCAAAAGAAAAGAAAATGCAAGAAGAAATTCCAAAATCTAAAGCATATTTTCATGGCATTCTAATGTCTTCATTAAATACAATGGCTATACCTTTTTACTTCACTTTTATATCTATACTCATAGGTTATGAGTATTTTGAATACTCATTGTTAAATGCGTTTTACTTTTCAATTGGCTCAACAATAGGTTCATTTACCTTATATACTTTGTATGCTATTTTATCTAAAAAAATTGAACATAAACTTACATATATATCAAGTAGAATGGATTTTATTTTAGGTTGTTTAACTGGTGTTTTAGCTATTGGAAATATCATTTACTTGTTGAATAAATAAATCTTTTGTCTATGAAAATTATTAAAAACTTATTGATTAAAGGCAGACATCAAAAACCAATTGTAACTGATGTATTTTATACAGAAACAGATCAACCAAAAAAAGTAATCATTTTTTGTCATGGTTACAAAGGTTTTAAAGATTGGGGAGCTTGGAACAATATGGCTGAATCGTTTGCAAATGCTGGTTTTTTCTTTATTAAATTTAATTTTTCACACAATGGAGGTACAGCAGAAAACCCTATAGATTTTCCAGATTTAGAAGCCTTTGGCAATAATAATTACACCAAAGAATTAGACGATTTAGAATCTGTTTTAGATTGGATTTCTTCAAACTCAGACTTTAAAGCAGAAGTTGATTTAAATAATATTTCAATAATTGGACATAGTAGAGGTGGAGGAATTGTGCTATTAAAAGCAAATGAAGATGAAAGAGTAAAACAAGTAATTACGCTTGCAGCTGTTTCAGATTTTGGTTCAAGAAGTTCAACTATTGGTGATTTAGAAAACTGGAAAAAAACCGGAGTTAAATATGTTATAAATGGCAGAACTAAACAGCAGATGCCTCATTTTTATCAGTTTTACGAAGACTTTAAGCAAAATGAAGTTCGTTTAAATATTGAAAAGGCAACAGAAAACTTATCAATTCCATTATTAATTATACATGGTGATGCAGATACCTCAGTTTCCATAAACGAAGCGAAAAATTTACAGCAATGGAACTCAAAAGCAAGTTTTAAAATTATAGCAAAAGCAGACCATGTTTTTAATGTTTCTCATCCTTGGGAGAAAGATTTTTTATCAAAAGAATTGAAAGAAGTTACAAACGTTTGTATTGATTTTTTGAAATAAAAACACAATCAAATTCCGTATTTTCGAAGTATGGAATTACAACCTCCTTTTCGAAAAATAATTCATGTAGATATGGATGCTTATTATGCGTCTGTAGCAGAATTAGACAACCCAGAATTGAGAGGAAAAGCCATTGCTGTTGGTGGTGGAGGTGATAGAGGTGTGGTTTCTGCTGCAAGTTATGAAGCAAGAAAATTCGGAGTAAAATCTGCCATGAGTAATGTTTTGGCTAAGCAAAAATGTCCTCATATTATTTTTGTAAAATCAGATTTTGCACGGTACAAAGAGTTGTCTGCTCAAATTCGAGAAATTTTTTACGAATATACAGATTTGGTAGAGCCACTT
>CAXBAC010000111.1:0-7702 GCA_963973485.1 uncultured Polaribacter sp.
TAATTACACAAAACCAGCATCAACAAAAGAAAATAAGATTCTTAAAGTTGATAAAACTAAAACTGTTAAAACTAGCAATTCAAAAAATACAGAAGACAACTTAGTTGATGAGTTAGCCATTGGTAAACCACTATCATTTACAAAGGCTGAAAATCATTCATTTAACCAATGGTTGCAATTAAGCAACACAAAGAAACCTATTTCAAGAACAATAAAACCAGTAAAAAAAGAAGTTGAAAAAGAGAAAATTATTGAAAAATTTATTCAAAACAACCCAAAGATAGAACCATTAGCTAAAGATAAAAATATTACTGTTGCTGTTGCAAAAAACAAACAGGATGCAGCTTTAATGACAGAAACCTTGGCTAAAGTATATTTAGAGCAAAAGAAATATGAAAATGCAATGCAAGCATATAGAATTTTAAGTTTGAAATATCCAGAAAAAAGTGGTTTCTTTGCAGACCAAATTAAAAAAATAAAAAAATTACAAAAACATAAATCATGAGTTATACAGCTTTTATCATATTAATCTTAATTGTAGCAATAGCTTTAATATTAATAGTAATGGTTCAAAACCCAAAAGGAGGAGGATTATCTTCTTCATTTGGTGGTGGTGGAGCACAGTCTTTAGGTGGTGTGCAAAATACCAACAACTTTTTAGACAGAACAACTTGGACGTTAGCCATTGCAATGTTCGCGTTAATATTATTATCTAATGTTGCAATACCAAGAGCAGGTGCTAATGATGTAAATTTAAATAACACTTTAGATGGTGTACAAACTTCTGCTCCTGTAGAAAATACGCTACCTTCTGCAAATGATAGTATCAACTAGATATTTCTCATAAAAATCTAAAATGCCAACGTGAAATGACACGTTGGCATTTTTTTTTGCTCCATTTTTAACTAATAAAATGTTTCAGAGTAAAATTGTCAGTTTTTTATTGATGGCATAATTTCTGACTATTTAGTAACTGAAAAAATTAATTGAATTAATCAAAATTTATAAAACAATGAGTTTAAACATTAAACCTTTAGCAGACAGAGTTCTTGTAGAACCTGCGCCAGCAGAAACAAAAACTGCATCTGGAATTATTATACCAGATAATGCAAAAGAGAAACCGCAAAAAGGAACTGTAGTAGCAGTTGGTAATGGCAAAGTTGATGAGCCTTTAACTGTAAAAGTAGGTGACACTGTTTTATATGGTAAATATGGTGGAACTGATTTAAAGTTAGAAGGTAAAGATTATTTAATGATGCGTGAATCTGATATTCTAGCAATTATTTAAAATAACTATTAGCTATTAGCTCTTGGCTTTTAGCAAAAAAAATTAAAGTATAACTAAGCCAATAGCGAAAAGCTATAGGCAAAAGCTAAAAAATAAAACAATGGCAAAAGATATTAAATTTGATATTGAAGCAAGAGATGGTTTAAAACGTGGAGTTGATGCATTAGCAAGTGCAGTAAAAGTAACTTTAGGACCAAAAGGTAGAAACGTAATTATTTCTAAATCTTTTGGTGCACCAACTGTAACAAAAGATGGTGTTTCTGTAGCAAAAGAAGTAGAATTGGAAAATGAGCTAGAAAATATGGGAGCTAAAATGGTAAAAGAAGTTGCTTCTAAAACCAACGATTTAGCTGGTGATGGAACAACAACTGCTACTGTTTTAGCCCAAGCAATTGTAAAAGAAGGTTTAAAAAATGTTGCTGCTGGTGCAAACCCAATGGATTTAAAACGTGGAATTGACAAAGCTGTAGAAGCAATTGTTGCAGATTTAGAAAAACAAACTCAAAAAGTAGGTAATTCTTCTGATAAAATTCAGCAGGTAGCTTCAATTTCTGCAAATAACGACTCAGTTATTGGAGATTTAATTGCAACTGCTTTTGATAAAGTTGGTAAAGAAGGTGTAATTACTGTTGAAGAAGCAAAAGGAACAGATACTTATGTAGATGTTGTTGAAGGTATGCAATTTGATAGAGGATATTTATCTCCTTACTTTGTAACTGATGCAGACAAAATGATTGCTGATTTAGAAAATCCTTATGTATTATTATTCGATAAGAAAATATCTAACCTGCAAGAAATTTTACCAATCTTAGAGCCAGTTTCTCAATCAGGAAGACCTTTATTAATTATTGCTGAAGATGTAGATGGACAAGCATTAGCAACTTTAGTGGTAAACAAATTAAGAGGAGGATTAAAAATTGCTGCTGTAAAAGCTCCAGGATTTGGAGATAGAAGAAAAGCAATGTTAGAAGACATCGCAATTTTAACAGGTGGAACAGTAATTTCTGAAGAAAGAGGGTTCTCTTTAGAAAATGCAACCTTAGATTTATTAGGTACTGCAGAAGGAATTACCATTGACAAAGACAATACTACAATTGTAAATGGCTCTGGAGATGCAGAAGCTATTAAAGCAAGAGTAAATCAAATCAAAGCTCAAATAGAAACGACTACTTCTGATTATGATAAAGAAAAACTACAAGAACGTTTGGCTAAATTAGCTGGTGGTGTTGCAGTTTTATATGTAGGTGCTGCTTCTGAAGTAGAGATGAAAGAAAAGAAAGATAGAGTTGATGATGCTTTACATGCAACAAGAGCTGCAGTAGAAGAAGGTATTGTTGCTGGTGGTGGAGTTGCTTTAGTTCGTGCTAAAAAAATTCTTGAAAAATTAGCGACAGAAAACTTAGATGAAACTACAGGTGTGCAAATTGTAAACAAAGCAATTGAATCACCATTAAGAACAATTGTAGAAAATGCTGGTGGTGAAGGTTCTGTGGTTATCAATAAAGTTTTAGAAGGTAAAAAGAACTTTGGTTATGATGCAAAAACTGAAACTTATGTAGATATGTTAGAAGCTGGTATTATAGATCCTAAAAAAGTAACTAGAGTCGCATTAGAAAATGCTGCTTCTGTTGCTGGTATGATTTTAACTACTGAGTGCGCTTTAATTGATATTAAAGAAGATGCACCTGCAGGTGGTGGAATGCCTCCAATGGGTGGTGGAATGCCAGGAATGATGTAGACACATCATGTGCAAACAATTATTTTACTCTTATGTAAAATAATGAAGTAATAAAAAATCCGTTAGAATTAATTTTCTAACGGATTTTTTATTTCTGATAAACCTCTGATTCTACAAAAATTCAAAAATCATAAAAATAGCCATGATAATCATAATTGAATTTTCTATAAAAGTAGCTTTTGTCATTGGTAAATTTAATACTGAGCCTAAACAAGCACACTTAATAGTCTGTTTACTTAACAAAGATTTTGTTACACCAATTGTTGTAATCCCTAAAATAAATAAGGTTACTATTAATGCTGCTACAATTTGAAATCGCATTAAAAAGAAAATACCTAAAGTCAATTCAATAAAAGGATATACAAAACCATATTTAGGAATTGTTTTTGCTAATGGATCATACATTTTAAAACTCATAGCAAAACCTTTTACATCTAACAGTTTAAAAAAACTAAAAACCACATAGAATAACCCCATAAAAGTCAGCATAAATTCAGAGGTATTCCAAGGATTGCTATGCATTAAAACAGCTGCTGTAGTTATAAAACCGAATATCAAGAACAAAGGAAACAATTGTTGTACTTCTGATTTTTTTTCTTCCTCAAAAGCTACGTCAGGAATTTCTTTCTGTGTTGCTTTTTTTTCTGAAATGGTAAATTTTTCTGACAGTGATTCCTGTAGTTTTTCTAAAGAAATAGAATTATCCATTTCTACAGTTGCTTCTTCTCTATCAAGATTTACAATCACATTTTTTACGGCTTCTATTGCTCCTATTGATTTTTCAACAGAACTTTTACACCCATTACAGGTCATTCCAGAAACGCTGTAAGTATGTATCATTTTAATTATTTTTTTTCTGTTTTTTCATTTCTCCTTCATGATCTAATACAATTTCATCATCTCTATATTTACAACAAGGATGTACAGAGTTATACGCTTCTAATTTTGCTTCTAGTTTTTTATCATCTTTTAATAAAATATCATGTCCAACAGCCAAAATATTTTTTTGAACTGCTGCAACATCTGTTTTACGCTCGTCCATAATTAAATTTAATTGATGAGTTTTTGTGCTCCAAATAGCAAACTTTACCCCTTTGGTTTTTAAAGCTGCAGTTTCTATTCTTTTTTTACACATACCACAAATACCATCAACTTTCATTACTACTTTGGCATTTTTATCTTTTTTTGTTTCTTGAGATTGCATTGTGAATGCTACTAAAAAAATACTGATGGTTAAAATTATATTTTTCATTGTTTTTATTTTTAAAATTATTATTGTTTTACTTTATTTTGAATCGTAATCCTGCATAAATTGAACGTCCAAAAATAGGTGCGTACACAATTGTTGTATCAAAATTTGCACCAAAAGGATCATCACTTGCTAAAATAGGATTTTTCTGTCTTACATTCGTCAAATTCTCTCCTCCAACATAAACCTCAAATTTACTAGAAAATACTCTAGTTATTTGCGAGTTTAAAAGCTGATAAGGCTCTGCTTTATCTGGCAATTGATATTGAGCAGGTTTTGTGCTTGTATTTGGCAAACGTTGCTCACCTATATTATTAAAAGTAACATCAAATCGCCATTGAGACTCGTTTACAGACAATGGTGTTTCATAAGATAAGTTTGCAAAAAATCTATCTTGAGGCTGAATTGGCTTTTGCAAGTTTCCACTTTTATAATCTGTAGTGATATCAAAATATTTGTAAGCTGTTCTTAAATTAAGGTTTTTAGCTAGCTCATAATTTACCTCTACTTGAAAGCTATTTGCTATACTGCTACCTTCTAAATCGTAGAAAGAAACTGCTTGAGGGTTTTCCCAATCTACAATCACTTGATTTTGGAAATTGGTCTGATAAAAATCGAAAGTAATATCTCCTTTCTGATTGAAAGCATTGAACTTTTGCAGGTATGAAACTCCGTAATTCCATGCAATTTCAGGATTTAATCCGTAAATATTCCCTCCAACATCATCTATATTAATTTGTCTGGAACTTGCAAATAATTGCTGATTTTCAGCAAAAATATTTGCACTTCTTTTCCCTCTTCCAACAGAGGCTCTAAACACTCCTTTTTCCCAAGGCACATACCTTAAGTGTAATCTTGGCGTTATAAAAGTTCCTAATAAGTTGTGGGTATCAATTCTTACACCCCCTGTTAAGCTAAAGTTATCTAGATTATCATATGCATATTCGAAAAAAGCACCAAATGAATTTTCATTTCTATCAAAATTTGTAGTATTTATCAATTCATCATATTTATCATAAGTAAAACTTAACCCTGTTTTAAACTTGTTTCTAGTATCACCAATAATAGAATTAAAGATTAAATTAGAATACACACTTTCATGTTGAATATCGTACACATTTAAACCAAAATAAGAATCTTGTTGATGATTACTGTAAGCCATTTGAAAACCTACGCTTTGAAAAGGCAACTCTGGAAAAACATAGCCTAATTTTAGAGAAGTATCAAAACGTTTGGTATCTATTTCACTTCCCCAATTATTGGTTGTTCCTCTATCTGTATTTGGATCAAAGTTTAATTCTCCTGTTTGTTTTTCATCATTTAAAAAACGAACATTTATAAAACTTACCCAACCTTTTTGAGCATCTGTAAATTGCCATCTATTCATTACATTTATTTGATTTGACAAGGGCATGTCTAGAAAATTATCATCATTATTATCAAATTTTTGACCCCTAATTTCCATGCACATACAAACCTGTACTCCATTTATCAGAAACTTTTTTGTTAAAATGAGTATTCAATTCAAAACGCCCCATTTGAGAACCATAGGCGTTTAAGAAAAAGGAATTATCTGTTAAAGGCTTCACGAGTTCTGCATTAATTTGCCCAGAAATACTCTCAAAACCATTAACTACAGAACCTGCACCTTTGGTAATTTGTATACTTTCTACCCAAGTTCCTGGCGTAAATGTGAGCCCAAAAACCTGACTTGCACCTCTTACAGAAGGAATGTTTTCTTGAGTTAATAATAAATAGGGACTTGTTAATCCCAACATTTGAATTTGCTTAGTACCTGTTAAAGCATCAGAAAAACTCAAATCTATAGAAGGATTGGTTTCAAAACTTTCTGCTAAATTACAGCAAGCTGCTTTTAACAATTCTTCTGAGTTAACCGTAAACATATTTACAGTTGCAAAAGAATTTTTTTGAACTGCATTTCGTTTGCTATTTATGGTAATTTCTTCGAGCTCACTTTCTGGTTTTAAGAAATAGTGAATTGGTTCTAAGCTATTAATGGTTAATGTATCTGTTTTATAACCCAAATAACTAACTACTAGCTTTTTGTATTCTTTTTTATAATCTATGGTAAACCAACCTTTACTGTTGGTTATTGCACTCACGTTGGTGTTTAACCAAAATACGGTTGCACCTTCTACTCCTAAATTATCTTTTGGATTGTTTCTGTCCATAATCATTCCTTTAAAAGTTGTTTGCGAAAAGATGATTATTGGCATAA
The DNA here is from genome assembly GCA_963973485.1 of uncultured Polaribacter sp. Taxonomy (GTDB): domain Bacteria; phylum Bacteroidota; class Bacteroidia; order Flavobacteriales; family Flavobacteriaceae; genus Polaribacter. Next base: position 6,515 of record CAXBAC010000111.1, read on the forward strand.
ATAGCAACAAACTATTTAATATATATTTTTTCATTTTAGTATTGATTTTATATATGGTTGATACTTGTGTTTTCTTAGTAAGAAAACGAAATGTATACTGTTGTTTTTTGTCAACAACAACTCAAGCTGAATTTCAGTAAAAAACAATTACTAAAATTTTAGCTCAACTAAAAAAAATCAAATTAAAAATGATTGGTATAAGACCTGATAATTTCTAGGAATATCAGGTGGAGAAAAGTCTTTATAAAAAGTAGTTTTAGATTCGCCTATTATAAGCAAATCTTGATATGAAACTACAAAGGATGCTAGAAACTGCTGATTTTCAAAACTAATTTGCTCTACTTTTTGGACTTGCAATTCATCTTGACCTTCAACTTTATGAACTTCGTCTTTGCAACAATTTTTCTTTTTTGCAAAAACTTGTTTGTCCATTTGCATTCCACAACCATCAGTTTCTCCTAAAATAGAAACATCCATTAAAAAATCTCCACAATAATGCGTATCAACCGTAAAAGAAAAGGTCGAAAACAACACTAAAAAAGAGAGTGTTATGGTTACTATTTTAAGAAAAAATTGTTTCATTTTATTGGTGCAAATTTACAAAAAGATATTTTAACTTTGTGTTAAATATTATTTGTAAGTTTTTATCAGCAATTACGATAAAAAGTACATAAAATTTTTAGAAAATAAATTATGAATATAGCAGCAATTCAGGAAAAAGTAGATGTAATTATTGCATCAAACGCAACAAAAGAAGAGAAATTACAACACATTTGTGATTATTTAGAAAATGAAATTTCTTATTACGATTGGGTTGGTTTTTATTTTAAAAATGGCGATAAAAACGAACTAAAATTAGCACAATATACAGGTGAAGAAACTGAGCATACCATTATACCTTTTGGAAAAGGAATTTGTGGCCAAGTTGCAGTGAGTAACGAAAACTTTGTAGTGCAAGATGTTTCTGAGCAAGACAACTACATTTCTTGTGGTTGGAAAGTAAAATCTGAAATTGTAATTCCAATTTTTGTTGATGGCGAAAACATTGGCCAAATAGATATTGATTCTCATACTGCAAATACATTTACAGAAAAAGACGAAGAGCTTTTAGAATATGTTTGTAAGCAAGTAGCTGGTATATTATAACAATATTGTTAATTACTCCTAAATTTTGTTACTATCTTTTTA
>CAXBAC010000112.1:0-7643 GCA_963973485.1 uncultured Polaribacter sp.
AACAATAATTGCTGCTAAAGCTAACAGTCTTAAAACATATAATAAAGGTTTTAACTTTGTTAAAAATGATGTTTTTGTTTTAAATCCTTTTGTGCTTGGTACAGTTAACACTGCAGCATCTTTTTTGCGCACAAAAAAGTACCAAATAGCCAATAAAGGAATTAGTACAAGTAACCAAAGAAACTCTGGATTTAGAAACTCAAAATTACTCCAATTCATCATCTTTCTTAACTGGTTTTGGTTTTAAATTGCTAACTATAGCTTCTGCATCTTTTCTATCTTCTTCTATTTCTAAAGCCATTGGTTTCGATTTTGCAAATTTTACCAAATCTGCTTCTTGAAACAATTCTTTTAGTTTTACAATAGTTTCTTTTGATGTGTTTATAGTGTTTGCATCATGGAAATCTTTTAACGTTTCTACTATTTCTTCTGATGTTTTTTCTAAAGCAGGCACTTTTAATTCACGCTCTATATATCCACGAATAATTTCAGTAAGCTCGCTATAATATTCTTTTACTTTATTGTTTTGCCACAATAGTTTTTCATCTAATTCATTCAACTTATAAATAGCTTCTTCATAAGGTGGTAAAGCTCTGTACGTAGCTTCTTCCTCTTCTGTTTTTCTTTTTCTGATAACAAACCAATAAATCCAGAAACCAATAATTAAAAGTGCTGCAATTAGTAAATAAATATACACTTTAAAATCATCAAAAACATATGGTTCTGCTTTTATCGATTTTATAGGATATTTTTTAACCTGAGTAGTATCTACAGCTACTGTAGCCACATTAATTAGTAACGAATCTGTTAAATACGCTTGGTTTTTAATGAAAATTTGTTGTTGTGGAATATAATAAGCACCACTATCAAAACCTGTTAAAATATATTTTTGAATTAACCTATTGTTGATAGTATCAACCTTTGCTGAATCTATAACCTCTAAACCTTGTAATTCAAGTTTTGGTAGAATTACGTTTTCAGTTTCGTTTACAATTAATTTATAACTGAATTGTTCACCAATTCTAATATTAGAGGTTTCTAAATCTACACTAACCATAGAGGTTTGTGAAAAACCAATGGCAGATATCCATAAAAAAATATGTAAAATGTGTTTTTTCATTTTGCTGATTATCTTCCTTTGTGTTTAAAATAGCCTAATAATTTTTTAACATAACTCTCATCTACTCTAGTATTAATAGTACCTGCACCACTTCTTTGAAAAGTGTTTGTATAGTAATCTGTTAAACGTAAAGCGTTGGCTTTGTAATTTCTTCTTGTAGTTTTAGAAGATGTATTTACGTATTGAATGGTATCTGTTTCTGAATCTAACATAGGTACCATTCCTAAATTAGGAATTTCCTCATCGTGTTTGTCATACACTCTTATACCTGTTAAATCGTGTTTTTTTGCTGCAATTTTTGCTGTTTTTTCATAATCATCATCCATAAAATCAGACAACATAAACACAATTGCTCTCTTTTTTAAAACACTAGATAAAAATTTTAAAGCTGCGGAAATATCTGTTTTTTTACTTTTTGGCTTAAATTCTATCAACTCTCTGATAATTCTTAGCACATGACTTTTTCCTTTTTTTGGAGGAATATAGAGCTCAATATCATCAGAAAATAAAGCTAAACCAACTTTATCGTTATTTTGAGTTGCAGAAAAAGCCAATGTTGCAGCAATTTCTGTAATAGTGTCTTTTTTAAATTGATTGTTTGTACCAAAAAACTCTGAACCAGAAACATCAACCATTAACATCATTGTTAGTTCACGTTCTTCTTCGAAAACCTTTACATAAGGTTCGTTGTAACGTGCTGTAACATTCCAATCTATAGTTCTTACATCATCTCCAAATTGGTATTGGCGTACTTCAGAAAAAGTCATACCTCGTCCTTTGAATGATGAATGATATTCACCACCAAAAATATCATTAGACAAGCGTTTTGTCTTAATTTCTATTTTACGAACTTTTTTAAGTATTTCTTTTGTATCCATTATTTTAAGCTGTTGGCTTTTTGCTTTTGACTAAATTGCTAAACGCTAAGAGCTATTTCTAAGGTACTTCTACTTCATTAATTATTAAGTTGATAATTTCTTCTGAAGTTACATTTTCTGCTTCAGCTTCGTAAGTAATTCCTATTCTGTGGCGTAAAACATCACCAACAACAGCTCTTACATCTTCTGGAATTACATAACCTCTTCTTTTGATAAACGCATAACATTTAGCTGCTTTTGCTAAATTGATACTCCCTCTTGGTGAAGCTCCAAAACTGATTAAATCTTTTAAATCTGGTAAGTTGTATTTTTCTGGATAACGAGTTGCAAAAATAATATCTAAAATATATTTTTCTATTTTTTCATCCATATACACCTCATTAACAACTTCTCTAGCTCTATTAATTTGATCTACAGAGATAACAGGATTTACAGTTGAAAAACCACCACTTAAATTTTGACGCATTATGGTTTGCTCATCTTGAATTTTTGGATAATCTATAACTACCTTAAGCATAAATCTATCTACTTGTGCTTCTGGTAATGGATATGTACCTTCTTGCTCTACTGGATTTTGAGTTGCCATTACTAAAAATGGTTCGTCTAACTTAAAAGTAGTATCACCAATGGTAATTTGACGCTCTTGCATAGCTTCTAACAAAGCCGATTGCACTTTTGCAGGTGCTCTGTTAATCTCATCTGCAAGTACAAAATTTGCAAATATTGGTCCTTTTTTAATAGAAAAATCATTTTCTTTCATGTTGTAAATCATAGTACCCACAACATCTGCTGGTAATAAATCTGGCGTAAATTGTACTCTGCTAAAAGAACCTTGTACAGCTTTAGATAGTGTATTAATAGCCAACGTTTTTGCTAGACCTGGCACACCTTCTAATAAAATATGCCCATTCCCTAACAAACCAATTAACAAACTTTCTATCATTTGTTTTTGACCCACAATTACCTTATTCATTTCTAAAGTAAGAATGTCTATGAAAGCACTTTCTCTTTCTATTTTCTCGTTAATTGCTCTAACATCTACGTCCATTATATCTAATAATTGATTATTAATTTATTACTAAAAACAAAGCTACAATTTTAACAAAATTATTTTGTTAAAACAAGGTTAAACATTATTGCTTATTTTTAGTATTGATAGGGCTTTCACTTAAATTTTTCTAAATGAAAAGTAGTATCATTGAAAGCTCCAAAAGTGAAATATTGAATCCAATCTCCAAGGTTAATGTATTTACTGTTTTCTTGAAGGGAAATTTCTAAAGGTAAATGTCTGTGTCCAAAAACAAAAAAATCGTAATGTTTTTGAGTTAATTTTCTTTTGCAATACTGCACCAACCATTCGTTTTCTTCACCTAAAAACCTAGCATCATCATCACCCGAAATCATTTTATTTTTGACTGACATGTATTGCCCTAACTTAACTCCTAAATCTGGGTGCAACCATTGAAACATCCATTTAAAGAGCGGAAAAGTAAACACTTTTTTCATGCGTTTGTATCCTTTATCTCCAGGACCTAAACCATCTCCATGACCGATTAAAAAAGTTTTATTATTGATTAAAAATTCTTGTGGTGAATGATACACTGGAATGTTCAACTCATCTTTAAAATAATCTTTCATCCATAGATCATGATTCCCTACAAAAAAGTAAATTGGAATGCCAGCATCTCTAATTTCGGCTAACTTTCCTAAAACTCTAACAAAGCCTTTTGGAACCACTGTTTTATATTCGAACCAAAAATCAAATAAATCACCTAATAGAAAAATAGCTTCTGCACTGTCTTTTATTTCATCTAACCAAGCAACAAACTTCTTTTCTCGAGGAAAACTTAATGCTGCTGTAGGTGCTCCTAAATGTTGATCTGAAGCAAAGTAAACTTTTTTATTATTTGTGGTTGAAATCGATATCATTGTTACAAAGAAAAGCTATTCTTGATTACTTTCCAACTCTAAAACTTTTTGCAACATTTTATCATCTTGATGCATAATTCTGTAGAAACCTACATCTCCAAAAAGTGTATTTGCAATTGATGCTTTTAAATACTTTTTTAAACTTTTTTTAGTTTTAAAAGATGGTTTTGCACGATCTTTTATACTTGATAGATATTTATCAAAAACAACTTCGTTTTCATCAAAATATGATATGTAGTTGTCAATTGTCCATTTAGATAATTCTTTTCTATTTTGATCTACATAGTCAAAAGAAAAGTTATTAATGGTGTTAAAATAAAAGTTAGACATGTAAGAAGTAGTGTCTATAGCTACAAATACATCTGGAATTATACCTCCACCACCATAAACTATTTTACCTTTTGGAGTTTTGTATTGTAAAGAATCTACAACTTTTATGCTGTCTTTGCTTAATAACTCTCCACTTAGTACTCTTTGCTGATAATCTTTATAATAGTTTTTGTTACCATTTCCTGAATAGGGTTTTTGTATAGATCTACCTGTTGGAGTATAATATCTAGCTGTTGTTAAACGTACTGCAGAACCATCACCCAAATCTTTTTCTATTTGCACTAAACCTTTTCCAAAAGATCTCCTTCCAATGATAGTTCCTTTGTCATTATCTTGTAAAGCTCCTGCAACAATTTCTGAAGCTGATGCTGAGTTTTCATCAATTAAAACATATAAACCACCTTCTTGAAAAGACCCCATAGAAGTGGCATAAAAATTTTCTATACGCTGTTTATTGTCTTTAGTAAAAACCATAAGTTTTTTATCATCTAAAAACTCATCAATAACTCTATTGGCAATTTCTATAAAACCACCTCCATTGCCTCTTAAATCTAGAACCAAATCTGTCATACCTGCAGTTTTAAGAGTATTTAATGCGGTTTTAAATTCTGTGTAAGTGTTTCTTGCAAAACGATCTAGTTTTATATAACCAACAGAATCGTTAATCATATAAGCTAAGTCTACACTTTTAATATTTACCTTACCTCGTTTTATATTTACTTTAAAAAGTGAATCATTACTTTTTCTGTAAACTTGTAAATCTACAGTTGTTTGAGGTTTGCCTTTTAAATATTTTGGAACAGCTGCACTTCTATAATTTTTACCATAAAGCGTATCTTTATTTGCCATTAAAATTCGATCTCCAGCTTTAATTCCAGCTCTTATACTTGGGCCACCCTTTATTGGTTGTACAACAGTAATAGAGTCGTTTATCATTCTAAATTGAACGCCTATACCTACAAAATTACCTTGCATACTCTCAGTGACTGCTTGTAAATTTTCTTTAGGAATATAAACAGAATGCGGATCTAATTTCCCTAACATTTGCGTAATTGCACCATCTAATAAGTCTTCTGTATTTACATCATCTACGTAATCTTTTTCAATAAAATTGATAAGATTCTTAATTTTTTGTTCTTGTGATGAGTTTTTAGTAAATGATAATAAGCTATTAGAATTACCACTAAAAAAAACTCCTATAAAAATGCCAATTACAACTGCAATTGCAAAATAAATTGGTAAATTATATTTATTCATAAGGCAAATATTTTAGTGAAACACCTGCTTTTTCTAAGAAAACTAAACCTGAAGGATCTTTATATGCATTTGCATAAACCACTCTTTTAATTCCTGCTTGATGAATCAATTTACTACATTGTGTACATGGAGATAAAGTAATATAAAGCGTTGCTCCTTTTGCAGATTGTGTAGAAGAAGCAACCTTTAAAATGGCATTGGCTTCTGCATGTAATACTTCCCACTTTGTAGCTCCATTTTTATCTTCGCAACAATTGTCAAACCCAGTAGGCGTACCATTAAAGCCATCTGAAATAATCATTCTATCCTTTACAATTAATGCACCAACTTGTTTACGTTTACAATGCGATAATTTACCCCATTCTAAAGCCATTTTTAAGTAAGCCCTATCATATTTTAATTGTTTCTTTTCTGTCATTCCACGAAAATAAATAGATTTAGAGTAATTGTACGTTAATAATAAGACAATTTTTTCTACCAGAAAACTCTATTTAACATCATTTGAATGGCAAAACCAATTACAATAGATGAACTAATGATAACCCAATCTCTTCTTGAAACTTTTAATAAATTTTGAAGAACAACACCAAGTAATAATATTCCTAAAACTATAATAATTTGTGCAGCTTCTATTCCTATAGCAAACTCTAATAAAGGAAATAACTTATCTTCTTCTTGACCAATCATCATTTTAAAATAATTAGAAAAGCCTAGCCCATGAATTAATCCAAAAAATAAAGCTAAAATTAAATTAACAGAACCTTTTGTTTCCTTTATTTTTTTTGATGTTATAACATTTATAAAGCCAGTTATAAAGATAGTTAAAGGAATTAAAAACTCTATAATATCTATATCAAACTCTAAAACTTTATAAGCTGATAGTGCTAAGGTTATTGAATGGCCTAATGTAAATAAAGTAACCAACCAAAGAACTTTTTTCCAATTATTTAAATTGAAAACAACAGCTAAAACAATTAAGAATAAAATATGATCGTAAGCAGTAAAGTCTAAAACATGGTTTAAACCCATTTTAAAATAAAACACAAAATTTTCCATTCCTTAAAAATTGTTTAAAAAACCAAAGATATCGATTACTAAAAATAAATAAAAGATTCTTTTTTTTTAATTATTGAATATAAAACAAAAAAACCGTAACAAATAAATGTTACGGTTTTTGTACTGAAGATGGGACTTGAACCCATACGAGCATTACTGCTCACTGGATTTTAAGTCCAGCGTGTCTACCAATTCCACCACTTCAGCATGGAGTTTTTATAAAGTATAGAGCGAAAGACGGGATTTGAACCCGCGACCCTCACCTTGGCAAGGTGATGCTCTACCCCTGAGCTACTTTCGCAGTCTTAATTTTAATGAACTTTCTCTAGTTTTCTCATTAGAGAGGTGCAAATATAATAAGTTTTCTATATCTGACAAATACTTTTTGTTTTTTTAATTTATTTCTTAAAAAAAAGGCTGAAATTTAAATTTCAGCCTTTTTTAATAATTTCATTTTTATCTTAACATTGGAGAGTAATTTGTTGGATATTCTCCAGCAACTGCTAAACCTCCTGTAGCAGATGTAAAATTAGTTCCAAATTTAGCATCCATTGCAGCCATAATTTTGTTTGCCATTAAAGCATAACCTCTTGCTGTTAAATGTACACCATCTAAACTAATTAAACCTCCTGTAACTAAACTTGTATTCAAAGTATAATTATCAAACATAATACCCATTGAAGCCTCTTCTAATACTGCTTTAAGATCAACTAAGGCAATATTAGGATTAGAAGCAACTGTAGCCTCTATTGTTGAATTATAAGCATCTGTAGCTGTTCTTATTGCAAGTTGTTCTTCTGGTGTTACAACCCATCTATCAGCTAAAGCAACTCCAACTCCATTAACTGAAAGCGGATTATTTGGGTCTGCTAACGTACCAATAAAAGTTGAACTTGGTAAAACTAATAAATCGTCTGCAGTTGCCTGTCTAAATTTACTTAGACCAGCAAAAGCTGGATTTAGTGCTTCTAAATCTGTTAAATCTTCATCAATCCGAAGATATTTTTTTGCGTGGCCTAAAGTAATTACATTTAGGTAACTCATTATTTTTTCTTTTTACGAACGACAATCTT
>CAXBAC010000113.1:0-7624 GCA_963973485.1 uncultured Polaribacter sp.
CTGCGACCTCCTCGTCCCAAACGAGGCGCGATGACCGGGCTACGCTACACCCCGAAAATAGTCATCAATTTTAGGACTGCAAATATACTTTTTTTATTTATTTAGAATACTTTTTTTATAATAATTTTTGACTTAAAAATATTAGTTTAGCATTTCGAACTTGAAACCATTTTTTTTGAAATTATTATTAAAAAAACTAATCATTATTACGTTTTTTATTCAAGGATTTTCTGCATTCAGTCAGTCTTTGATTAAAGGGAAAGTAGTGAATGAAAACGGAATTATATTACCGGAAACAGAAATAATTAATGCTGAAAACCGATTTACAGGATTTTCAAATTCAAATGGAATTTTTGAATTAGCTAAAGAAGGTGTCTATACATTTCGAAAGAAAGGTTATCAGGCAAAAACTATTCAGTTGAAAAGTAATCATTTTCATATTGTTCAACTTACTTTGAATTCTTTAGAGTTAAGTGAAATTATTATCACTTCTAATCATATTCCGCAAAAATTAAAGAAAGCAACTGCTTCAATTGCTATAATTTCATCAGAAGATATTCAGCGATCAAACAATACAGATTTTGCACCGATTTTAAATAGAACACCAGGAGTTTTTATGCAAAGTGGTTCATTAAATACCAATCGAATTACTATAAGAGGAATTGGAGCTAGAAATCTTTTTGGGACTTCAAAAATAAGAGCTTATTTTAAAGATATTCCTCTTACAAATGGAAGTGGACAAACAGCTATTGAAGATTTTGAACTCGCTTCTATTGCTAACTTTGAAATTATGAAAGGAGCAGCGTCAAGTATTTATGGTGCAGGTTTGGGTGGTGTTATTCATTTAAATCCTCAAAATACTTTTTCAAACAACTCATCTATTAATACAGAGTTTTCAATAGGGTCATTTGGTTTAAAGAAAGGAATTGTAAATATAAACCATCACACAAAAAAAAATGGAATTAGAGCTGTTTATAGTGATACAAAAAGTGATGGATTTCGTGACAATAACAAATATGATAGGCAAACATTTACACTACATTCTAACCATTATTTAGGTGAAAAAGATGAACTTACATTTCTTGCAAGTTATGTTGATTTAAAGGCGTTTATACCAAGTTCTATTGATGAAAATACATTTATGAATAACCCAAGTTCTGCTGCTTTTACGTGGCAACAAGCTAAAGGTTTTGAAGATTTTCAAAGAGGAATTTTTGGGCTGTCTTGGAATCATAATTTTAGTAGCAATTTTAAACAAGTTACAAGTGTATTTACTTCTTTCAGAGATAATTTTGAACCTAGACCATTTAATATTCTTGAGGAAAATACAATTGCTTTTGGACTAAGAACTCGTTTGTTAGGTACTAATACTCTTTTTAATAAAACTATAAAATGGACAATTGGAGCTGAAATTTTTAATGATAGATATATCTCTAAAACTTTTGAGAATTTATATCAAAATTTTCCACCAGAAACAGGAAGTGTTCAAGGAGATATTTTATCAGATTTTAAAGAAAATAGAAATTATTACAATCTTTTTTCTGAAGTAAACTACGAGTTTTCAGAAAAAACTACACTTTCATTAGGTTTAAATATAAATGAAACTTGGTATAAATTGGATGATCGTTTTGAAGTTTCAACCAGCAACCCAGACCAATCAGGAGAATTCTCATTCAATACTATTATTTCACCAAAGATTGGACTGTCTCATTTAGTTTTAGAAAATTTAAGTTTTTTTTCAAGTGCTAGTCATGGTTTTTCTCCAATATCTCTTGAAGAAACATTATTACCTGATGGACAAGTAAACACAAATTTACAGCCAGAAACTGGCTGGAATTTTGAAATAGGTTCAAGAGGAAATTTTTTTAAGAATCGATTACTATTCAATTTATCACTTTATCGTTTAAATATTAAAAACTTATTGGTTTCTAGAAGAACAGCACAAGATGAATTTATTGGAATTAATGCAGGTAGAACACAGCATGATGGCTTAGAGTCGGAAATCATTTATAAATGGATTAAAAATGAAAAATTATCTATTAGCACGTTTACCAATTTAACTATTAACAACTTTACTTTTAAAGAATTTATAGATAATGAAAATGATTTTTCTGGAAACGATTTAACAGGAGTTCCTTCATCAGTTTTTAATACGGGTGCAGATTTTAAATTTGCTAATGGTTTCTATGGAAATATAAATTATCAATTTGTGGGTAGTATGCCAATTACAGATGCAAATAATTTGTTTTCAGATAGCTATCAGTTAGCCAATACTAAAATCGGTTATTTGCTGGATTTTAATAAAAATTTAAAGTTAAACGTGTTTTTTGGTGTTAATAATATTTTTGATGAAGTTTATGCTTCTCAAATTTTAATAAATGCTTCAAGCTTTGGAAACAATGCTCCAAGATATTTTTATCCTGGGAATCCTTTAAATTATTTTACGGGATTCAATCTTAATTATGTATTTTAGTGTACAATAAAAATAAAAAAAATGAAACATATTTATTCTGTACTGCTAATTCTTTTTATCATCTGTTCTTCATGTGCTCAAGGATCTAAATCTAATAATTCTTCAACGTTTCAACATAGCACAGAAGTTGTAGTTTCAGATTTGTCAATTCCTTGGGGATTTACTTTTTTGCCAGATAATTCTATGCTGATAACCGAAAAAACTGGGCAATTAATTCATTTTAAAGATGGTAAGAAAACAGAAATTATGGGTATGCCAGAAGTTACTGTTAGAGGTCAAGGAGGTTTAATGGATATTGAGTTGCATCCAAATTATAAAGAAAACAATTTTATTTATTTTACATATGCATCTTCTGAAGGAACAGAAAGAGGCGCAAATACTACTTTAATGAGAGCTGTTTTTAAAAATGGTGTTTTGTCAAATCAACAAGTATTGTACAAAGCGTATCCAAATAGTAGAAAAGGGCAGCATTTTGGATCTAGAATTGCTTTCGATTCAGAAAACAGAATTTATTTTTCTATTGGAGATAGAGGAAATAGAGACGAAAATCCACAAGATATTACAAGAGATTGTGGTAAAATATATCGATTAAATGATGATGGAAGTATTCCAAAAGACAATCCTTTTGTAGGTGTAGAAAATGCTAAAGAAGCTATTTTTACTTATGGAAATAGAAATCCTCAAGGTATGGAAACCAATCCCTTTACAGGTGAAATCTGGGCTCACGAACATGGTCCAAAAGGAGGGGACGAAATTAACATTATACAAAAAGGGAAAAACTATGGTTGGCCTGTAATTAGTTACGGAATTAATTATTCTGGAACTAAATTTACAGACATCACAAAAAAAGAAGGCATGGAGCAACCTTTACATTATTGGGATCCATCAATTGCACCTAGTGGAATGGCTTTTGTTAATTCTGATATTTATCCAGCTTGGAAAGGAAATGTATTGGTAGGTTCTTTAAAGTTCGATTACATAGCAAATTGTTATCTAAAAAATGGAAAAGTAATCAAAGAAGAAAAAATAGTTGAAAATATAGGAAGAGTAAGATCTATAGAGCAAGGTAATGATGGTTATATTTATGTTGGAGTAGAAGGAAAAGGAATCTTAAAAATAATACCAAATTAAAATGAAAGTTATTAGTTTATTAATCGTTTTGAATCTGTTTTTTATATCAATTAACGACGAAAAAGAAATTTATACAAGTATAAAACAAGACAAAGCTCTGCAAGAAAGTATAAAAAGAGGTAAAGAAGTATATACAGATATGTGTGTTACTTGCCATTTACCAAATGGAGAAGGTGTTCCAAAAGTCTATCCACCTTTAGCTAAGTCAGATTATTTGATGGAAAAAAGAGAAGCCAGCATAAGAGCTATAAAATATGGTATTCGTGGTAAAATAGTAGTAAATGATGTGCAATATAGAGGGATTATGGCTAATTTAGGCCTATATGAAGATGAAGTTGCAGATGTTATGAATTACATTACCAATTCTTGGGGCAATGAAAACCTTAAAATGATTACTGAAGAAGAAGTTAAAAAAATCAGCAAAAAATAAAATTGGCTTCTTTCAAAACCTTTATCAATTTTTGTTATTAACAAATTAGGATTATTCATTCACATTTATCAAATAAATCAACCAAAAAAAATACATTTGTGTTTTAAATTTAAGAAGGAATATGTCAGATACTATTGAAAAAATTAAATGTTTAATTATTGGTTCAGGTCCTGCAGGTTATACAGCAGCAATTTATGCAGCAAGAGCAGATATGAAGCCAGTAATGTATACAGGAATGCAAATGGGAGGTCAATTAACAACTACAACAGAGGTTGATAATTTTCCTGGTTATCCTGATGGAACAGATGGAACTGCAATGATGGAAGATTTAAAAAATCAATCTGAACGTTTTGGAACAGATGTTCGTTTTGGGATGGTAACCTCTGTAGAGCTTTCTGAAAAAGTTGGTGGTGTTCATAAAGTAATTGTTGACGAAAATAAAGAAATAGAAGCACAAACTATTATTATTTCTACAGGAGCAACTGCTAAATATTTAGGTTTAGAAAGCGAAATGCGTTTGATAGGTGGAGGAGTTTCTGCTTGTGCAACTTGTGATGGTTTCTTTTACAAAGGACAAGAAGTTGTTGTAGTTGGTGGTGGAGACACTGCTGCTGAAGAAGCTACTTATCTTGCAAATATATGCTCTAAAGTACATTTATTAGTTCGTAAAGACTATATGAAAGCATCTAAAGCTATGCAGCATAGAGTGGATAAAACAGAAAATATAGAACTGTTATACAACACAGAAGTAGAAGAGGTTTTAGGAACAAATGTGGTTACTGGTGTAAAAGCGATTAACAATCAAACAAAAGAAACTTTTGAAATTCCTGTAACTGGTGTTTTTATAGCAATTGGGCATACCCCAAATTCAGATTTATTTAAAGGTGTGTTAGATATGGATGAAACTGGCTATTTAATTACTAAAGGTAAAACTACCAAAACAAATAGACCTGGTGTTTTTGCTGCAGGAGATATACAAGACAAAGAATATAGACAAGCTGTAACTGCTGCAGGTACAGGTTGTATGGCTGCTTTAGATGCAGAACGTTATTTAGGAGCTTTAGAATAAGACTCTATTTAATTTGATAAAAAAGAGAGATTACGTTTTCGTAATCTCTTTTTTTATTAGTCTAATTCTAAAATCTTTCTTTCTTCAACATCTGCAACTCCGTTTTTACTCCAATAGGCAGATTGTATGGTTTTTATTTTTTCAGCTTTTGTAGTGAGTTTTTGTCCTCTGCTTGAAAAACTTTCTTGCCAACTTTCAATAGTATGAGGGAATTCTTTCGTAAGTTTTATGGTTAATTTTCTTTGTAAAGTTGGATAAGAAACACTAAAATTAAAATGACTATCATCTTCAACTAGGTTTACTTCTGCTGAGTATGCTTGAAATTCTTTATGGTTTAACGCTAAAAATTCAAAAGAAGGAATTACTTTATAATTCCCTGTTTGTATTTCTTTTGGATTTATTCTAAGTAAACTCCAAAATTCATTTTCTAAAGGATACTTGTTTAAATTGATTTTTCTATCGCTGTTTGTTTCAAAGTAAGAGTAAAAACTTATTTCAAAATCATTTATATTATTCAATTGTGCAAAAGTGTTTCCACACCATTCTTGAGCCGAAAAAGAAATTTTAATACTTTTTTTATTCGTGTCAATTGGAGTAAAAGTACTGGTCATTAAAGAATAGGGATATATACCTGTTGTGAATTTTTTTGTGCTATTTAATTTTATAACAGGTATATTTTCTTGATTCTGATAATCTGCTTTTACCTGTTTTTTTGGTAAAAAATCTTCAGTTACAAAAATATTAACAGCTTTACCTTCATGTATTTCTCCATAACGAACTTGCGATAACTTATAAGAAGTAATTTCTGCTTTTCCAGAAAACCAATAAGAATTAAAATCAGGGTTTTTACTAGTTTTTATATTAGAATTCGTAGTTTTTATTTCATTTTCTTTCGGCTTTGAATCTGTACAAAACATAAAAAATAAACTAAATAAAATAGGTATATAGAATTTCATAGTTTGTTTCATTAAAAAAGTTTTAATAATACACTAATTTACAACAAATTGATTTTTATCTGAAATTAATAACGAATCATTAACAAAAAAAGAGAAACTGTAATTTTACAATTTCTCTTTTTTTAACTATTAAATATTTTAAAATCGTTAAGCCATTACTGCAGCTTTTTTAGATTTACGATATAAAAATTTATTAAAAATATTACGTTTACCAAAGTTGTTGATAGATTTGGCATTAATGAATTTACCAAAAAGAATCTTGTTTACACCAAAATATTCGTAAGTATTTCCATCAGTAAAAGTTACTTCTAACAACATACTTTTATGGTGCCAATCTGCAACTTGGAATTCTGTAATTGTAGTTTTGTAAGCTTCTAAGTTTGCTTCTTTTGTTTCTGGAGCAATGCTTACTAGAAAATGATAACCATCTATAATTTTTGTACTTACAATTTCTGCCTCAGCTTTTTTAGTTTCGTCTGTAAATTTATCTGGATGCCATTCTTTAACTAAGCTTCTATATGTAGTTTTTAATTCTTTTAAATCGATTTTACCATCAACATTAAAAAGTTTCTTGTATTCTTTAATACGTTTCATAACAGGTTTTATAAAATTGGCTGCAAAAGTATTGATAATAAATAGAATAAAGTTCTAATTGTGTAATTAGTTCTACTTTAAATAAAAGAATTTTTTGAGCAAAAAAAAAGATTACTAATTAGTAATCTTTTATAGTTTATTAATCTTCACTGAGTTCTTCATCAAAGTTTTCAATAGCTTTGATAACTATTTTTACAGCTTCTATATAAAACTCTTCATTTATTGTACCATAAGTATCTGTATGTCTGTGATAATCTTTATGATCTGGCACACCAAAGTAAATAAATGGAATTTTTTGTCTATGAAAAACTCTATGGTCAGATGAAAAAGTCCAATCTGATTGCTCTTTGTTTTCTGGATCATCATGCCCAAATAACAACATAATTTTATCAGATTTGATATCTTCTAAAGGATCTCTTAAATCTGGATAATGATGTAAGCCACTTGCAAATAATTCAGGATCATAATCGCTATGAGCAATCATATCCATATTAATATTTAGGTTGATGTTTGATTTATCAACATAACTTTTTAAGAAATAATCTGCACCTAGAGAACCAATTTCTTCTGCATCTACTGCTGCAAAAATTAAATTGTGTTTTGTTGGTTTATCCTTAAAATATTTTGCTATAGTAAAAAGTGCTGCAGTACCAGATGCATTATCATCTGCACCATTGTAAATTCTACCTTTTCGAACACCTAAATGATCATAATGTGCAGTTATCACAATACTTTTATTGGTCTGCCCTTTAAGCATACCTACAATATTAGCACCAGATGCTATTGTATCTTTTACATTAGATAAATCATCTTTTGGTTTTTCGATAGGAAATACTTCTTGTCTAACTTTTCCTCTAAAGGTATGACTGAACTCTTGTAATAAATTACCATTGATTACAGGCTGTAAGCCTATGGAGTTAAACTCATTTAAAATTATTTGTTGTGTTTTTGTATTTCCTACTTTTGAAAAA
>CAXBAC010000114.1:0-7623 GCA_963973485.1 uncultured Polaribacter sp.
TCTTTTATATTTAGATTTCTAGGCATAAAAAATTCTTTACCCTTCTTAGGTAAGATATGATTTATTATATTTCTAACTGGAAGAGGGATACTACGAAGTTCATGGTCACCTCTACCAAATGCATCTTCAAAGAAGTTCCTTGTATTTGATTCTGATTCTGTTTTCCCGCTAACTATATGGGTAGTACCAGCAACCTCTAGCACACTTTGTTTAGTTCTACTAAAAATAAATTGTAATATGATAATGAATGCTTTGTTTATACAAGATACTAAAATAGAATGATATAAATAATTTCAGTAAGAGTTCTCATAAATTTTAGTAATACAATTAGCATAATTAATCGAGTTTTTAAGGTTAGTTTTTCGAATATAATTGCTAAAGAATCTAAAGTCCAAATTATACAATATTTTTTATTTAATTTGTTTTATAATGTTAATTAAAAGAAGTGATAATTGTTATAATGTATAATGTGTATGCTACAAAAATATTATAAAAACGTATTACAATTTAATTTTTATATTATTTTATGTAATAAAGCAAAGCAGTATTTTAAAGGCTATTTGAAATGTAAAGGAAAAGTAATTATTTAAAAGCGTTAAAATGCTGTTTTCATTTTTTTAATTTCAACTTGATACCTTAAAAATGTATCTTCGCATAAAATTAAATTGAATGAATTTTTTACTAATAATAAGTGGTTTAGCTTTATTGGTTTTTGGGGGTGATTGGCTTTTAAAATCAGCTGTAGCAATTTCTTTAAAATTAAATATTTCTAAGGTTGTTATTGGTATGACAGTGGTTTCTTTTGCAACTTCTGCACCAGAATTAATTGTAAGTATTAATGCAGCTTTAACTGGCTCATCAGATCTTGCTCTAGGTAACGTTATAGGTTCTAATATTGCTAATTTAGGTTTGGTTTTAGGAATTACTTTGTTGTTGGGTTCAATGACTATATCAAAAAGTTTCTACAAAACAGATTGGCCAGTAATGATTATAGCCTCTTTTTTGCTTTTTGTTTTCTTATCAAATGATGCTGTTATTGTACAATATGAAGGTATTATTCTCTTTGGTTTTTTAGTATTATTTATTGTTTATTTATTACGGACTCAAAAGAATTTAGATGTAGATCATATTTTAGAAGAAGAGGTTTTGCTACCTAATTATAAAACTTTTATTTTCTTTATTTTAGGAGGATTAGGTCTCTGGGGAGGTTCAGAGCTTTTGATTAAAGGTGCAACTTCTTTGGCTCTAGAATATGGTGTAACAGAAAGAGTTATTGGTGTAACAGTGGTTTCTATAGGTACAAGTGTGCCAGAATTAGCTGCATCTGTTATGGCAGTAATAAGAAAAGAAAAAGCAATATCTTTGGGTAATCTAATAGGTTCTAATATATTTAATATTTTAGCTGTTATTGGTATAACTTCTATAATTACTCCAATATCGTTATCAGATAGTAGGCTTTTATCAAGTGATATATATTGGATGTTAGGTATTTCTTTGGCACTTTTACCTATGGTGTTTTTACCTAAAAAATATAAGTTAACTTGGGTAAATGGACTCGTTTTATTGGTGAGTTATTGTCTATTTATTTATGTAACAATTTAACTTCTTATAACTTATAATTATGATAATAAGAACTTCGTTATTGCGTATTTGTTTATTGTTTAGTCTTTTGTTATTATTATCTTGTAATTCTCAAGATAAAAGACCTTTGCTAGGTGAGTCAGCTTATCAGCAAAAATTAAATTCAAGTTTTAAAGATGCAACTACATCACCATTAAAAAAGAAAGATTTAAAAGGTTTTAGAGGTCTAGATTTTTTTCCAATTGATTCTACCTTTATTGTAAAAGCAAAGTTGATTAAAACTGAAAATTCACCAATTTTTAAAATGGCAACAACTACAGATAGAGAGCCATTGTACAAAGAGTTTGGAATTCTGAACTTTGAAATAAAAGGAAAAAAATTAGAACTTACCATCTATCAAAGTCAAGATGATTTAGAGGATGAAAAATACAAAGATTATCTTTTTTTACCTTTTACAGATGGTACTTCTGGAAATGAATCTTATGGTGGAGGACGTTATATGGATGTGATGCTTTCTGATATTACTAAAGACAATACAATCATTTTAAATTTTAACAATACCTATAACCCTTATTGTGCTTATAATGAGAAATTTTCTTGCCCAATAACTCCAAGAAAAAATCATTTAGATATTGAAATTAAAGCTGGTATAAAAGATTTTAAGCAACATTAGTTTAAGGAAATACTCTCTTGCAGATCTAACTCAATGGCTTTTTCTAAAGTTTCTAAATGAGTTTTTCGAACTCTTAGTTTTGTTTCAGCGTGTGCTTTTTTGTTAAGTTTAGCAGACATTTCTGCAACTTTAATAGCTGTGGATAACAAATACTCTTTAGGTACAATTTTATCTAGAAAACCAGCATCAATAGCTTCTTTTGAAGTAAAAATTTCTGCATTGTTTACACTTCTGTTTAAATAAACTTCAGATAAACGAGATTTTGCAATAGCAATTCCTGCGTTGTGCATCGTCATTCCAATCATCACTTCATTTAGGCCAATTTTAAAATCGCCTTCAATTCCAATTCTATAATCTGCAGAAAGCAGTAAGAAAGCACCTTTGGCAATTGCATGACCATTGCAAGCTATAATAATTGGTTTTGGAAAAGATAACATTCGTAAAGAAAGTTGAGAACCTTTTGTAACTAATTCAATTGCAGATTCAGGTGATTTTGTCATCACTTTTAAATCAAAACCTCCAGAAAAAATTTCATTAGTTGCAGTTAAAATTACATTTTTATCTTCATTTTCTGCTTTATCTAAACAGTCGTTTAAGCCTGCAATTACTTCATGAGAAATCGCATTTGCTTTTCCATTATTGATGGTAATTATTGCATAATTTTCTTCAGATTGATAAGTTACAAATTCGTTCATAAGTCTCGTTTAAAAATGTTTAGTTAAATAAATACCAGCAAATACTGCTAAAAAGCCAACAGTAAAACTAGCAATGGTATAAAAAGCGAAAGCGCTAAAGTCTCCAGATTTTAGAAAAACATGATTTTCGTAAGCAAAAGTTGAGAATGTGGTAAAACCACCACAAAAACCTGTTGCTAACAATAAAGTATGATTTTCAGTAAGTGTGTTGTTTTTGGCAGCATAACCAAGTATTACCCCAATAAGTAAGCTGCCTAAAATATTTGCTGCAAAAGTGCCATATGGTATTCCATCATCAGAATTGTTTAACCATTTACCAATTAGAAAACGTAAAACGCTTCCAAAACCACCACCAATAAATACTAGAATTAGATTTTTCATTTTAATTCTAAATCATCGAGATCTCTCCAATGTTTTTTATCAACTATAGTTCCTTTATTTAGAATCATAACTCCAGGATTTGCTCTAATCATGGTTTTAAGTGTAGTTTCATCACAGAATAAAACTTCAAAAGGTAAGTTGTACCTTTTTTTAGTCATCTCTATAATTTCAGCAAAAGAAGCAGAAACACCATACACTTCATATCCTTTTTTTAGGGCTTCATCTGCTATTTTTTTAATCTCAGGAAAACCTTTGTATTCTGATTTTTCTAAACTAGCCATAATAACCAGCATTACTTTGTCTGCAGCTAAAATTTTAGGAGCCAAATCATTTTGATCATTTTCTAAGAAGAAATCATGAACAGGAGGTATTTTTCCATCACCTTTATATTCCATTCCTTCAGGAATATTTTTTCCAATAGCATACGCTCTAAAATCTACAGGAGGAAGATGATTAACGATATAAATGGCTATACATAGAGAAATTATAAAGCTTAAAATAGTAATTGTAGTTGTAGCTTCTTTGCTAAAGTATGGATAAATTTTAGCTCTATTTTTATATAAAAATAATATCAGAATAGTTAAAACTACATCTTTATAAAAAGATTCCCAAGGTGTGAGTTTAATGGCATCACCAAAACAACCACAGTCTGTAACTTTGTCAAAATATGCTGAGTACCAAGTTAAAAATAGGAAGAAAATAATCATAACAACTACATACTTCATAACAGCTTTTGCTCTATAGCCAAGTAGTACTGCAAACCCTAAATATATTTCTGATACGATTAAAAATATTGCAAAGTAAAGAGCATAAGGAATTAAGAATTCCATATTCAAAACACCTTCAGAAAAATATTCTTCGAATTTGTATTGAGATCCAATAGGATCTATCAATTTTACTGCACCAGAGAATATAAATAATCCACCTACAATAAATCTAGCAATGTGTAAAAGTATTTTCATGTTTGTTTATTTTAAGCTAAATGTATCATCGCAAAAACTGCATAATTAATCATGTCTTGATAGTTTGCGTCTATTCCTTCAGATACTATTGTTTTACCTTTATTATCCTCAATTTGTTTTACACGTAATAATTTTTGCAAAATTAAATCTGTTAAGCTAGAAACGCGCATATCTCTCCAAGCTTCTCCATAATCATGATTTTTATTTAGCATTAAATCTTTGGTAACTTTACTGTGTTTATCATACAAAAGTGTTGCTTCTTCAGTAGAAATATCTGGATTTTCAACCACCCCTTTTTCTAGTTGAATTAAAGCCATTATAGAATAGTTGATGATGCCAATAAATTCAGATTTTTCACCTTCATCTACTTTACGAACGTCATTTTCTTGTAATTGCCTTATTCTTTGTGCTTTAATGAAAATTTGATCTGTTAAAGAAGGCAATCTTAAAATACGCCATGCACTTCCATAATCAGACATTTTTTTTATAAATAAACTTCTGCATTCTTCAATTACAGCATCATATTGTTTCGAGGTGTCTTGCATTTTTTAAAAAAAAGAATTTCTCAAATGTAGTAAAACTTCAAACCATTTCATTTATTTTTACAATGATTTTTTTAGTAAAATATGAATAGAATAGTTGTTTTTTGTGGCTCTAGCTTAGGTTTTAATTCCGTTTATAGAGAAGCAGCAATTTCGCTGGGTAATCATTTTGTAAAACAAAATATTGGCTTGGTTTATGGAGGTGGAAAAATAGGAATGATGGGTGCTTTAGCAGATACCATTTTAGCACAGAGTGGAGAAGTGATTGGAGTTATCCCTAAACTTTTAGAAAAAGAAGAGGTGGTTCATGCTAATGTAGAGGAAATGATTGTTTGTAAAAACATGAGCGAACGCAAGGTAATTATGAGTAAATTAGTAGATGGCTACATTACTTTACCAGGAGGTTTTGGCACATTAGATGAGCTTTTTGAAGCTTTAACCTTAAATCAATTACACATTGAACAAAAACCTGTGGGTTTGCTAAATATAAATGGTTTTTTTGATGCAACTGTGTTACAAATTGATAAAATGGTAGCAGAAGGTTACGTAAAACCAGAAAACAAAGCATTGTTAATTGTAGAAAATACTGTAGAAAAATTATTGGAGAAAATGAATCAGTATCAAGCTCCAGAAATAACACATATTATTAATAAAGTTGTTCGTTAAATGACTATAAATTGTAAAGGAAATCTAATCGATTTAACCTCACCAAAATTGATGGGGATTTTAAACATAACTCCAGATTCGTTCTTTGATGGAGGAAAGTACAAAGACGAAAACGCCATTTTAAGACAGGTAGATAAAATGTTAGAAGAAGGTGCAACATTTATTGATGTTGGTGCGTACTCTTCTAGGCCAGGAGCAGCTCATATTTCTGAAGAAGAGGAGTTAAAAAGAATACTTCCTGTTATTGATTTATTGATAAAAAACTTTCCAGAGATCATTATTTCTGTGGATACATTTAGAAGTAATGTTGCTAAAGCTACAATTGGTTCTGGTGCAGCACTAATTAATGATATTTCTGGTGGTAATATGGATGCTAAAATGTTTGCAACTGTTGCAGATTTGCAAGTACCTTATGTTTTAATGCACATGTTAGGTACACCACAAAACATGCAGAAAAATCCTGTTTATGAAGATGTAACCAAAGAGATAATTTCCTTTTTTGCAGCACAGATTTTTAAATTACATCAACTAAAATTAAATGATGTAATAATTGATGTGGGTTTTGGTTTTGGTAAAACTTTAGAACATAACTTTGAGATTTTAAAAAACTTATCGCTTTTCAAAAGTTTAGATGCACCTATTTTAGCAGGCGTTTCAAGAAAATCGATGTTGTACAAAACTTTAGATATTTCTGCTCAAGAAGCATTGAATGCAACAACTTCTGCAAATACAATTGCGCTCTTAAATGGAGCAAATATTTTACGAGTGCATGATGTAAAAGAGGCTGTAGAAGCTGTAAAAATTGTAAATCAGGTTAAATAAAACACTTTATTATTATAAGGAATAGCTTTGCTAAATAGGCTTAGCCCTGATTGAACGACTTGTTTGAGCTCTTTTGAGGTACGAAAAAAGCGAGTAGTGAAAGCAGGAAATAGCTTAAAAAAATAGAAAAAAGACAGCTACAAATAAGTTTTTCTTCACAAATTTTCTATGTATTTTTGCAAACTATGCAAGAAACAAAAAAACATCAATTAACAGACTGGTTACCAACAACAAACAGGGAAGTGAAAATTCGTGGTTGGGAAGAGTTGGATGTTATTTTATTTAGTGGAGATGCTTATGTAGATCATCCTTCTTTTGGGCCAGCAGTAATTGGTCGAATTTTAGAAAGTTATGGTTTACGAGTTGCAATTGTGCCTCAGCCCAATGTAAATGATAATTTGCAAGATTTTGAAAAACTGGGTAAACCAAGATTGTTTTTTGGTTGTACAGGTGGTTGCATGGACCCTATGGTTTCTAACTACACAGCTAGCAAAAAAAGAAGAGATAAAGATGCATACACACCAAATGGTGATAAGGGTTTTAGACCAGATTATGCAACTACTGTGTACTCTAAAATATTGAAAGAAAAATTTCCTGATGTACCAGTTTTAATTGGCGGAATTGAAGCTTCTTTAAGACGTGTAACGCATTATGATTATTGGTCTGATAAATTGATGCCAACCATTTTAGAAACCTCTAAAGCAGATATGTTGGTTTATGGAATGGGAGAGCAACCTTTGCGTGAAATTGTAACATTGTTACAAAAAGGAGTGCCTTTTTCGAGTTTAAAAAATATTAAACAGACTGCAGTTTTAATTGATCAGAAAGAAGAGAAATTACCTGTTATAAATGATTGGCAAGATGTAACTATCAATTCTCATGAAGCTTGTTTAAATGATAAAAAGACCTTTGCTTCTAATTTTAAGGTGATTGAGCAAGAGTCTAATAAATTAAAAGCAAGACGAATATTACAGGATGTTAAGGGTAAAACCTTAGTTATTAATCCGCCTTTTCCAACAATGACAGAAGCTGAAATTGATGGTTCTTTTGATTTGCCTTACACGCGTTTACCACATCCTAAATACGAAAAACGAGGCCCAATTCCTGCGTTTGAAATGATTAAGTTCTCTATTAATATTCATAGAGGATGTTTTGGTGGGTGTAGTTTTTGTACCATTTCTGCACATCAAGGAAAATTTATTGCGAGTAGAAGTCAAGAATCTGTTTTAAAGGAAATAGATAAGGTCGCAAATATGCCAGATTTTAAAGGTTATTTGTCTGATATTGGTGGACCTTCTGCA
>CAXBAC010000115.1:0-7567 GCA_963973485.1 uncultured Polaribacter sp.
TAGAGAATGTGGTTATGGATAAAGATGGTGTTGTAGATTTTGCAGATACTTCTATCACTCAAAATACAAGAGTTAGTTACCCAATTTGTCATATAGATAATATTCAAAAACCATCTATAGGTAAAAACCCAAAAAATATATTCTTCTTAACTGCTGATGCTTTTGGAGTGTTACCTCCAATATCTAAACTAACACCAGCACAAGCTGCTTATCATTTTATTTCTGGTTACACAGCAAAAGTTGCAGGAACAGAAGCAGGTGTTACAGAGCCAGTGCCAAGTTTTTCAGCTTGTTTTGGAGCACCTTTTATGCCTTTACATCCAACAAGATATGCAGAAATGCTAAGTAAAAAAATGAAGGAAGCAGGTGTAAATGTTTGGCTTGTAAATACAGGTTGGTCTGGAGGTCAATATGGTGTGGGTAGAAGAATGCCATTAAAATATACTAGAGCTATGATTACTGCTGTGTTGAAAGGTGAACTAAGTGATTATACTTACGAAAATTACCATATACATTCAGTATTCGGAGTTGCACAACCAAGATTTTGTCCTGGAGTACCAACAGAATTATTAAGTCCAAGAGCAACTTGGAATAATGATGATGCATACTACAAAACTGCATTTAAGTTATCGAATGCATTTAGAAATAATTTTAAACAATTTGAAGAGTTTGCTTCTGAAGAAATTAGAAGAGGAGGTCCTCAAAGATATGCTTATTAACAATATAATATTTTAATTATTTTAGAAAACACCTCACTTTTGAGGTGTTTTTCTTTTAAAAAAAGTATCTTTCAACGTTAAATTGTTGATTTCTATGATAAAAAAATGGTTTCAAAACTTAGGGCCAGGAACTTTAATAGCAGCAGCTTTTATTGGGCCAGGTACAATAACTATTTGCACATTTGCTGGCGTAAACTTTGGTTTTAACTTACTTTGGGCAATGTTGTTATCAATTATAGCAACAGTAATTTTACAGGAAATGGCTGCAAGATTGGGCATTATATCTCAGAAAGGTTTATCTGAAGTTATTCGTGAAGAAATTAAAACCCCGTACTTAAAACAACTAATTACCATTCTTATTTTATCAGCAATTGTAATTGGTAATGCTTCTTATGAAGCAGGAAATATAAGTGGAGGTATTCTTGGTTTAGAAACAATTTTTGGTATACAAACCTATAGTATTTTTGATTTATCTATCAACTTATTAAGTATTGTAATTGGTGTAATTGCATTCTTACTTTTGTATATAGGGAATTATAAATTTTTAGAAAAAGCATTAATTTCTTTAGTGCTGTTAATGAGTGTTTCTTTTGTAATTACGGCTGTTGTAACACAGCCTAATCTTTTAGAAGTATTTAAAGGTTTATTTGTTCCTAAATTTCCAGAACAAAGTTTATTAACTATTATAGGTTTAATAGGTACTACAATTGTACCCTATAACCTTTTTCTTCATGCTTCTTTAGTAAAAGAAAGATGGCGTAAAAAAGAAGATTTAAAGTTCGCTAAGAAAGACACGATTGTTTCAATTATTTTAGGAGGATTAGTTTCTTTAGCAATAATTATATCAGCAGCTTCAATTCCTTCAAAAGATATTTTAAATGCTGCAGATTTGGCAAAAGGTTTGGCACCTTTATATGGCGAATTTGCTAAATACTTTTTAGCTTTAGGTTTGTTTGCTGCAGGCATAACTTCTGCTATTACAGCTCCATTAGCTGCAGCTTATGTAGTTAAAGGTTGCTTAGGTTTAAAAGGTAATATGCAATCAAAATCATTTCGATTTGTATGGATGTCTGTTCTTTTTTTAGGTGTTTTCTTTTCTTCTATAGGATTAAAACCTATCGAAATTATAAAATTTGCTCAAGTTGCAAATGGTATGTTATTACCAGTTATAGCTGCTATTTTACTTTGGATTATGAATAAAAAAAGTGTTTTGGGTACTTATGTAAATTCAAAATCACAAAACTTAATAGGTTTTATTATTTTAACAATTACCCTTTTTTTAGGGGCTAAAGGTATTTTAAAAGTATTCAATTTTTTATAAAATGAAAATAGATATTAATAGTGATGTTGGTGAAGGAGTAGGTAATGAGAATTTGCTTATGCCCTACATATCTTCCTGTAATATTGCTTGTGGAGGTCATTTTGGTGATGAAGAATCTGTTGATAAAACCATTAAACTAGCATTAAAAAACAAGGTAAAGATAGGGGCACATCCTTCTTTTCCTGATAAAGAAAGTTTTGGTAGAAAATTGATGCAAATCTCTAGCCGTGAATTGTATAAAAGTCTACAACAGCAAATATCTTTTTTTCTAGAAAGACTAAGCTTTAACAATGCAAAATTGCATCATATAAAACCACATGGAGCATTATATAATGCTATAACAGTTGATAAAAATTTAGCTGAGTTATTTGTAGATGCTACTCAGAGCTTTTTAAAAGAAGTGTATTTGTATGTACCTTATAGTTCTGTAATTGAAAAAGTAGCAATTGCAAAAAACATTAATATAAAGTATGAAGCCTTTGCAGATAGAAATTACAACAATAATCTAACTTTAACTTCTAGAGCTGATGAGAATGCTTTAATAACAGATAAAATTAGTGTTTGTGAACATGTATTAAGAATGGTTACTAAAAACAAAGTCTTAACAACATCAGGAATTGAACAAAACATTTTAGCAGATACGTTTTGCATTCATGGTGATACAGATAATGCCATTGAAATTGTAAAATATTTAAATCAAAATTTAAAAAAACTAGGATACACTATTGGGTAATGAAATAACATACAAACCTTTTGGAGAACAAGCTATTCTTATTGAATGGCAATCAATTATTGATGACTCAATATTAACTGATATTATATCTTTTAAAGAAAAAGTACGATTAGCTAATACTATAAATATTGTAGATTTAGTACAAAGTTATACTTCTTTAACTATAATATACAATCATCAAATTAAAAATTTTAAAGCAGAAGTAGCGTTATTAAAATCGATTTATGAAACTCCTTTAAAAATAAAAAAGCAAGCATTTTATAAATGGCATATTCCTGTATGTTACAATACTAATTTTGGGTTGGATTTAGAAGAGGTTGCCTTAAAACTAAATATAAGTGTTAAAGAATTGGTGAGTTTACATTCATCTGTAGCATACCGAGTTTGTTTTATAGGTTTTTTACCTGGATTTTTTTATTTAGGTGGGTTGCCTAGTCAATTGCATTTTAACAGAAAACCAATCCCAAGATTATTAGTACCAAAAGGTTCTGTTGGTATTGGAGGAGAACAAACAGGAGTTTACCCAACAAGTTCTGCAGGAGGTTGGAATATTATAGGAAAAACACCAATAGAGTTTTTTAACGCAGAAAAAAACAATCCTTGTTTTGCAAAACCTGGTGATTTTATTGAATTTAACCCAATTTCTTTGACAGAGTATCAAAAAATTGAAAAGCAAATAGCAGCAGATAAATATCAAATTACTAAAACAGTGCAAAATGCTTAAAGTACTAAAAGCAGGAATATATACAAGCGTTCAAGATAAAGGTAGAATTGGCTACGCAGAATTTGGTGTTCCTGTTTCTGGTGTTATGGATGGGTATTCTGCAGCTTTAGCAAATGGATTATTAAATAATGATTTAGAAGATGCAGTATTAGAAATTACTTTAGGAAACACATCTTTTCAGTTTTTAAACGATGCTTTAATTTGTATTTCAGGTGCAGATTTTTCACCAACAATTAATGATATTCCAATACAATTGCTTAGAAGAATTAAAGTTAAAAAAAATGATATCCTTTCTTTTAATAGCTTCAATTATGGTGTTCGATGTTATTTAGCTGTAAGAGGAGGTTTCTTAACCCCAAAGAAATTAAAAAGTAGAAGCTTTTATCCTAATATAACTAAAAAAATAAAATTAAGTACTGGCGATGAAGTAAAGTATAAACCTTTTAATAAAAAAGATTTTAATAATCCATATTTAACATTAAGGTCTAACATAGCTCTTTTTAAATCAGATGAGTTATATTGCTATAAAGGGCCAGAGTTTTACCAATTAAACTCAATTCAAAAGAAAAAAATTATAGATCAAAGATTTACAATATCTAAAGAAAATAGTAGAATGGGGTATAAGTTAGTTGAAGAAATAACAAATGATTTACCTCAAATTCTTTCATCTGCAGTTTTACCAGGAACTGTACAGCTTACACCATCTGGTAAATTGATTGTTTTGCACAGAGATTGTCAAGTTACTGGAGGTTATCCAAGAGTTTTACAACTTACAGAAAATGCTCTAAATAAATTAGCACAAAGAACAACAGGTAGTCGATTTTATTTTAAAATTAAAGATTAACTATTTTGAGTTTAATTGTAAAACCAAAGAAAATAGCGCTGTAAATTCACTTAATTCTTATCATTTGAGTCAACATTTCGATTTTTTGAGGTAATTACACCTTTACTCTTCATTTATCTTTGCAATGTGTTTAATTAGAACACCAATGAAGTTTAATCAATAAAAAAATCGAGAACCATGAGTGATTTATCAAATTTACTAATAGGAACAGCAATAGGAGGAATTTTAGGAGTGCTGTTTGCACCAGATAAGGGAGAGAATACAAGAAGAAAACTAAAAGAGGAAGCATTAACTGCAAAAGACAAGCTTGCAGAGTCTGCAGATGAGATAAAAGAACAAGTTACATCTACAGTTAGTAGTAAAAAACAAAACTTAGAAACTCAATTAGAAAGTGTTATGTCTGATGTTAGTTACAAAGCAGAAGATGTAATTACTACTTTAGAAAGAAAGTTAAGTGAGCTTAAAAAGAAGAACAAAGATCTTCAAAAAAACACTACAAAATCTAGTAAAACGAATCCAATTTCCCAAACCGTTTAATAAATGAGTTTATTTCAAAGTTTAAATAATTCTTCTGATAGTGCAACAGAATTAGGGAAAAAGTACACAAAAACGTCTATAGAATACGTAAAATTAAAGTCGTTTTATTTATCTGCTAAATCTTTGAGTTTAGCAACCAAAGTACTTTTAATTGGAGGCTTTTGTACATTAACTATTATTTTTTTAGCGGTTTCTGGTGCAATTGCACTGGGTAGTTATCTTAATAATTTGGCCTTAGGTTTTTTGCTAACTGCATGCATATTATTTTTAATAATGCTAATTATTTTCATTCTTAGAAAATCTATCGATAAAAAAATTATTAAAAATTTATCTAAGAAGTTTTTAGAATAAACAATTATGAGCATGAAAAATTATAACAACTTTAAGGAGATTGAAAAAGATTTAAAAATTTTAAGTCTAGAAAAACAAATTGCTTTAGAAGAACTAAAAAATGTAAAACAAGATTTTCAAGAAAGTTTAAAACCGTTAAATATACTATCAGGAGTTTTCAAATTTGTGAGTAAATATGGGGTTTTAGTTCTCTTAAAAAAAATCTTTAAATAATTATTAATTTAATCAAAAAACTAAAAATTATGAAAAAAGTATTTATGACCTTGATTGCAGCAACTATTTTAGTAAGTTGTGATGTAGATCAAACAAAAAAAACAAAATTACCAGAAGTAGATGTAGATGTTGATACAGATGCAGGGCAATTACCTGCTTTCGACGTAGACTGGGCAGATGTAAATGTCGGTACAAAAACCAAAATGATAAAAGTACCAAAAGTTGTAGTAGTAATGGAAGAAGAAGAGGTAGAAGTACCATATATAGATGTTGAAATGCCAGAGGATAACGAAAATGAAAAAATAGAACAAACATTAATGGTAGAAGCTGAAGTTTCTGATGTAGAACACGAGTTAGACATAAAAGAAATAAGAGCAATGAACAACAATCTAATTGTAGTTTCTACTCTTGAAGAAAAAACACAGACACTTGATGGTAAAAAGATTAGAATTTCTGACCAAATTACTTTAAATGCACCAGATATGAATGTTAAATATTATATCGTTGGTAAAAGACCAGATAGAGTATTTAATACCAGATTTAAATATTTTTCAGATATGAATGATTTAAATGAAAATATTGGAAAAGATTATAAAGTTATTTATTCTAAATAATTTTATATGGTTGGTTGATTTTAAGACCTTGATTTATTAAAATCAAGGTCTTTTTATTACGCTACTTTTTTTAGTTTTTTTTTAAAATTATTTGGTGTAATATCATATTTTTCTTTAAAAATTTTAGAAAAATAACTTCTACTGCTAAACCCAATGCTATATACAATTTGAGAAATATTTAAATCAGTATTTTTAAGCATATCTCTTGCAGACTCTAAGCGTACATGTCTTATATATTCTGTAACAGTTCTATTATATAAAAACTTAAAACCTTCTTGTAATTTTGCTTGAGTTAATCCAGACTTAAATGAAAGTTGATCTAAAGAGTAATTTTTTGCAGGATTACTTAAAATGTCATTACCAATTTTTCTAATAATTTTTAAATCGCTTCTACTTATACCTTCAGGCAATTTCTCACCAGATAAAATTCTATTGTGTTGTTGAATATGCATAGATAAAATCTCATAAATACGAGATTCTATCTTTAAAATTCTTAGCATACCTTTTGCTTTAATTTTGTGCATGCCTTTAATTAGATCTGCCATTTTTAAATTTAAGGTACCATAACTAGCAAATCTATTATCATGATCTGTGTCTACAAAAACTTCATATAATTTTTCATTTAAGGTAGAAACATTTGTAGTTCTTTTTTTAAGAAATTGTTTTCTAATAATTTGTATGATATTAATTGCTAATTTTTCATTTTTTGGAAAAATTATATCATTATGACCACCATCTTTATTTGTAAAAATTAAAGACTGAAATTGTCCAACTTCTTTAATTTTTTTGTCTATTCCAAATTTATGTTTCAAACTTCCTAAAGAAGGATAAATAAAACGAATTGGGTTAAACTCGTCATGAGATTCTATATTTAAATGTATTTCTTTATGAAATTTTATTTCAAAGTCTAGTAGATGAACTCCCCAGTCAAAAGGTATGTACCTTATATAACCAATAGCATTTTCGTTATTTATTCTAAGAACAAATTCACTCCAACGTTCTGTTATTTCTCCACCTATTCCTTCTTGAAGCTGTTCTAAAAAGTCTTTTGGACTATCAGCAATAATCTCAATATGTATCATAGTATATTACAATGTTAAATTAATTACCAATAAAAAAAGATAATTGTAAAGGTAATTTTTTTTTTTTAATAGGTTATGCTTTTTAAATTAATATTTCGATTAAATGAGTTAAGAAATAGGGTTTCAAAAAATTATTTTTGATAAGATATAAAACTACAACTATGAATATTTTTGAACAAATTAGACAAGATCACGATAAACAAAGGCTTTTATTAGATCAATTAGTACAAACTTCTGGAGCATCAGAAATTAGAAAACAGGTATATGAATCCTTAAAAAAAGAATTAGAAATTCATGCAGATGCAGAAGAAAGACATTTTTATAAGCCTTTGATCGATAGTGACCTAATGCAGGAAAAAGCAAGACATGGCATAGCCGAACATCACGAAATAGACGAATTGATAGAGCAATTGGAAGTTACGGATTATA
>CAXBAC010000116.1:0-7531 GCA_963973485.1 uncultured Polaribacter sp.
TCATGATGATGATGTGATGCCAGATGCCATGGCTGGTTTAGCGGCTTCTGCTGCTATTCAATTATCAGATTTACCATTCGAATGCCCAATCTCTGAAGTAAGAGTAGGTAGAGTAAATGGTGAGTTTGTAATTAACCCAACTAGAGCCCAATTAGCAGAAGCTGATATGGACATGATGATTGGAGCTTCTGCAGATTCTGTAATGATGGTAGAAGGTGAAATGGATGAGTGTTCTGAAGAAGAAATGGCAGAAGCTATTAAATTTGCACACGAAGCTATTAAAGTACAATGTGCTGCACAAGTTGCTTTAGCAGAAGCTTTTGGTAAAAAAGAAACTCGTGAGTATACACCAGAAACTACGAATGAAGATTTAGAGAAAAAGATTCATGAGTTGGTATATACTAAAACCTACGAAATTGCAAAAGCAGGTTCTGCAAAGCACGAAAGAAGTGCTGCATTTAACGAGATTAAAGAAGAAGTAAAAAGCTCGTTTTCTGAAGAAGAACAAGCAGAATACGGAAACTTAATTTCTAAATATGTTGCAAAGGCGCAAAAAAATGCCATTCGCGATTTAACTTTAAAAGAAGGTTTACGTTTAGACGGACGTAAAACTACAGATATTAGACCAATTTGGTGTGAGGTAGATTACTTACCATCAACTCATGGTTCATCAATCTTTACACGTGGAGAAACACAAGCATTAGCAACTGTTACTTTAGGTACAAGTAGAGAAGCAAACCAAATAGATATGCCATCTTTTGAAGGTGAAGAAACATTCTATTTACACTACAACTTCCCTCCTTTTTCAACAGGAGAAGCAAGACCTATTAGAGGTACTTCACGTAGAGAAGTTGGGCATGGTAATTTAGCACAAAGAGCCTTAAAAGGTATGATTCCTGCAGATTGTCCTTATACTGTAAGAGTAGTATCAGAGGTATTAGAATCTAATGGTTCTTCTTCTATGGCAACTGTTTGTTCTGGAACTATGGCATTAATGGATGCTGGTGTACAATTAAAGAAACCTGTTTCTGGTATTGCAATGGGATTAATTTCTGATGGTGAAAATCATGCAGTTTTATCTGATATTTTAGGAGATGAAGATCATTTAGGTGATATGGACTTTAAAGTAACAGGTACTGCAGATGGTATTACAGCTTGTCAAATGGATATTAAAATCAAAGGATTAAGTTACGAGATTTTAGTAAAAGCCTTAAAACAAGCAAGAGATGGTCGTTTACACATATTATCTAAATTAACAGATACTATAGAAACACCAAATGCAGATGTAAAAGCACATGCTCCAAAAATGATTACCAGACGTATACCTAATGATATGATTGGTGCATTTATTGGACCAGGAGGTAAACATATACAAGAGTTACAAAAAGAAACTGGAACTACTATTGTAATTACAGAAGACCCAGTTACAGAAGAAGGTATTATTGAGATTTTAGGAACTAAACCAGAAGGTATAGAGCAAGTAATTGCAAGAATAGAATCGATGTTATTTAAACCAGAAGTAGGTAGCGTTTACGAAGTTAAAGTAATTAAAATGTTAGATTTTGGTGCAGTTGTAGAATATACAGAAGCTCCAGGAAACGAAGTTTTATTACACGTAAGCGAATTGGCTTGGGAACGTACAGACAATGTATCTGATGTTGTAAAAATGGGCGATGTTTTAGATGTGAAATACTTTGGTATAGACCCAAGAACTCGTAAAGAGAAAGTATCTCGTAAGGCAATTTTACCAAAACCAGAAGGTTTTAAAGAAAGACCACCAAGAGATAACAATAGAGGAAGAGACAACAGAGGTAGAGAT
This sequence comes from uncultured Polaribacter sp., assembly GCA_963973485.1. Taxonomy (GTDB): domain Bacteria; phylum Bacteroidota; class Bacteroidia; order Flavobacteriales; family Flavobacteriaceae; genus Polaribacter. The sequence goes on from CAXBAC010000116.1 coordinate 1,820, forward strand.
AATCGTGGACGTGATAACAGACGTGATGATCGTAAACCAAGAGAACGAAAAGAAGATTAATTTTCTTTTTTAAGCACAACACTATAAACCTGTTTCATTGTATGAAACAGGTTTTTTTATACTAAAAAATGCACAGTAAGCACAACTACCCTACAGCCCTTCTGCCCTCTTTATAAGTTTTTATTCCTGATTTTAGCACACGCTTCATTTTTTTAGAAGGTTGGTAGTTTATATGGTACTTTTTTATATTTCGTTTTGGAGTTAGGTCTTTTTCAGTATCGCTAGCAACCCCAGAAAAGCCCATTTTAAAACGTCCCATTTCGCCAAGATCTACTATTTTACCATCGGTAAGAAAAAATTCTAGTTTTATACCTAATGCAATAAGCACAGCTCTAACATCTACTTCATTTAAACTAGATTCTTCACTTATTTGTTTGGCAATATACTCTAAATCTACAGTGCCTGTATTTACAGCCTGCAAAATGTATTGTACTTTGTTATTTTTAATGGAATTGTTTCTTTTGGTAATTCTATAGCGTAATGACATATAATATGGTTTATTTTTTGTATCTTTAAATATAGCTTTTTTCTACACAAAATAACAGCTACCTTACATTATTCTACTATTCTACTATTTTACACAATTTATACTAGTCTATTTATTAAAATATACTACAATATCTTATAGTATGTAAAATTACCTACTGATGTATGCAACAAAACCTTAGTAGCAATGCAACAAAACTTCCTTATGTTTTTAGTTAAACTACCTTATGTTTCTAAAACATCTTCTGTAGGTTTATAATGATACGCTATATAGGAATACTTTGTAGGTGTATTTGTATTGTATAAACGATTTTATCAGAAAAATTTACCAAAGCAATTCATTCAGGTTTATCTCTTTATGTACAAAAGGGGCAAGTGCCTATTAATTAACAAGTAACATCAATACTTACCCCATAAAACAATCCATATTTCATTTATTTTTACTATTTTTAAGGTGCTATTGAATAGTTATGAAAAAGTATCCTACATTATTTTTAGAACAAAAAAAGCATCGCAATGCTTCTAAACTCATCATTAAGTTTGCTTATGACGATGATTTGATTGCTATTGTTAGAAAAATAAATGGTGCTGCATGGAGTAAAACTTTACAGGCTTGGCATGTACCAAACACCAAAGAAAACTACGCTATAGTACTTGATACTTTTAAAGGAATAACTACTGTAAATACCAGTAAAATTAGTAAAATCATCCCTTTTAAAAGGGACTTAACCAAGGAGCAAAAAATCCTTTTAAATAATTTTTACTTGTATTTAAAAGGAAAAAGATATAGTAAAAGCACAATAGATACATACACTTTTTTTATTGCTGATTTTATTAATTTTCATACCAAAACGCCTTTACAAGAGCTTACCAACAGACATGTAGAACTTTTTATTGAAACCGTGTTTATAGAACGTAAGTATGCTGTAAGTTCTCAAAGACAATTTATTAGTGCATTAAAGGTTTTTATTGTGTTTTATCCGCATACAAAAATTAATGAATTGAGTTTAGAGCGGCCAAAAAAATCTAGGAAATTGCCTAATGTTTTATCTCAAGAAGAAGTGTTAGAAATTATACGCTGCACTCAAAATTTAAAACACAGGGCCATTATTGCCTTATTGTATTCTTGTGGTTTGCGTATTAGTGAGTTGATTAATTTAAAGTTGATTGATTTTCATATTGAGCGAAAGCAATTGGTAGTAAAGAGTGGTAAGGGTAGAAAAGACAGGTATGTAAGTTTGGCGGATAGTTTTTTGCCTTTACTTTCTAATTATTATTATTCTTACAAGCCTAAAGTATATTTTGTTGAAGGGCAAAAAGGTGGCAAATATAGTCCAGAGGCTGTTAGGCAGTTTTTACGAAAAAGCTGTGCTAAAGCAGGTATTAAAAAACCAGTATCGCCACATACGTTGAGGCATAGTTATGCCACGCATTTGTTAGAAAATGGTGTTGATATACGCTATATACAATCGTTATTGGGGCATGCAAGACCAGAAACTACGATGATTTACACCCATGTGAAAAGAAAAGATTTGATGGAGATACAGAACCCTTTAGATATTGCATTACAGAAAATAAACACTACCGATAACCAAAACGAAAAACTTTTGTTATCCCGTAAAATTTAATGAGAAATCAATATATTTGATTTAATATAACCAGTTGGTAGTCATACAAAAAATGAAGTTCAAAAAAATAAATAGAAGGAAAACAAAGGGGAATTATATTCCTTTATTTTCAGTTGGAATAATTTTACTTTTATTTATTTATTCTTTCTCTCATAATCAAATAAATGATTTCAATTGGAATGGAATTAGAAAAGAAGTTAAAGATTCAATAATTGCTTTTGAAAAATATGGAGGTTTAACTTCAGAATTTGTTGGCTATGCAGGAAAAACTACGGAACAATGGTACAGACAAAATTGGTTGAATGAGAACTTGAAAGAAGGAGAATTATCAAAATTGACTGAATATCCAAATGGAAGTGTAAAAGGATTAGCTTATTGGAATTTATTTAAGAACGAAAAAGTTAAGAAAAGGAAATTATTTGAAAAAGCTTTGAATGATACATTAGCTTTTGTTCATTATCAAAGTGGTTGCATTGGAACAGGATTTATGCTTGGTGAATTTGTAGTTTCTTATTTACCAATGACTGAAAATATTAAACTAGAAGAAATCCTAACTGAAGAAGAAAATAAGGAAATTTTGAACCTTTTAAAAAAAAGAAAAATGAAGGAAAACTTCTACAAAAAAGAATATTATAAAACATTGAAATAAATACGCCTACCAACACCGTGTATAAAAAATTGCTATATTTAGCTTAATCAAAGTTGGTTGCTTTTTTGCAATCTTATATTTTCCTTCGGAAAATAACGATGGCACAAAATCGCAACTTTCCATAACACAAACACGTTGTAAACAATTGCTCACGAATCTCAAAATGGGAAATAAAACATACATTGACGGAAAAGGTTACAGAAGATTTATTGACAGTAATAAACTTGTCCATAGATATGTTGCTGAAAAAAAATTAGGAAGAAAATTAAGAAAAGGAGAAGTTGTACACCATAAAGATAGAAACAAATTAAATAATTCAAGTTACAATCTTTGGGTTTTCGCTAATCAAAAAGAACACGATAGAATTCATAAAATTGACGCAAAAAGACACGGAAAAGAAGTAAGCTATAAAGGATTTGAAAAAGAAGAAAATCCTGGCTGTATGCTCATTTTTTTATTTATATTTATAGTCATATTTTCTACATATAACTTATTATAAAATGGCAAAATTTTTAAACACAACAGGTGTTTCATATCATTTAGAAGAACTAATAAAAAATACAACAGACAGATTAATTTTAATAAGTCCATATCTTCAATTTCATAAAAGAGTTAAAGACCATTTGGAAAATTTAAACATTCAAAAAAAGGACATTCGAATTATTTACCGAGAAAACAAATTACAAGTAGAGGAAAGCAATTGGCTGGAAAGTCAAATAGGAATTAGGACAAGTCTTTGTAATTCTCTTCACGCAAAATGTTATTTGAATGAAAACGAAGCGATTGTAACTTCAATGAACTTGTATTCTTTTTCACAACAGAATAATGACGAAATGGGAATTCACGTTACGAAAGAAAAAGATGCTGATTTATACAATGACATTTATAATGAAGTCCAAAGACTTTTAACGATTAGCGAAGAAATACGAATTTCTGTAAAAAAAGTTGATAAAGAGATTGAACAGAAAACTGAAGAAAAGATTAAAAAAGTTCAAGAAAACAAGGGGAATTCAAAATCTAAATTATTAACAACAAAAGAATTGTCAAAACTGACTGGTTTGAGTAGTCGAAAAATTAACAGTTGGTTAACCGAAAATAAACTGATGTATAAAAAAGATGACGATTGGATTACAACAAAACGTGGAAAAGAAACTGGCGGAATTGAAAAAAATGGACAATATGGACAGTTTGTTATTTGGCCAGAAAATATAGCAAAACACATAAACGAATAAAAAACTGTTTACAACACCGTGTAAAAAAAATTGCTGGTAAAAGCTTACTTACGAAAATCCTCGCGGATTTTCTTTGTTAGTGTTTTATTTACTAACTTCACTGCTTAAACCACGCAACTTTCCTTACACAAACACGTTGGCATTCATTAAAAACCGAAACCTGTGAAAATTGAGAATTTCAAAGAATTTATTAGAGAATTTCCTTACAAAAACCAGTCATTTGATATAAAAAGACAGAATTGGAAAATTGAATCTCAACAACAAGCGATTGATTGGATATTTAGAAAAAATGATACAATAACATTAAACAGAAATGACTTATTGAATTCTGTATTTGATTTAGAAAGTTATATTTTTAAAACATTAATGTGGGGTTATCCAACAAAAGGAAGAGGGAAAAATATTGAGAAAATGCTCGAAACCGAAAATTTAGAGCGACTGAAAAAAATCCTTTCAAATTATAAGTGGAAAGAAATATCAATTGAGCAGTTACGAAAAGATATAAAATCAATACCAGGTTTAGGACTTTCAACAATGACAAAATTTACTCACTTTTTAGATACAACAATAGACGGAAATAAAGCTGTAATTTTAGATATTCAAATTATTGAGGCAATTAATACAGGTCGTTTTGAGGAATTTAATCACTTAAAAGGAATTACATACGAAAATGCACCAAAACGCTATCCTGAATATTTAAAGACAATAAATGAATTATCGAAATCATTAGAAGCTGTACCAGACCAAATTGAGATGTTTTTATTCACTTTTGGAAGAACATTATCCGAATTGAGAGGAGAAGAATGTTATGATTATGATTAGAAAAAAAATAACGAAATGCCAACACCGTGTATAATTAATTGCTTGATTTTAGCCAATTTACGAAAGTCCTCGCGGACTTTCTATCTGTGTTTTATTTACTAACTTTAGTGCTTAAAACACGCAACTAATCATACACAACAACGTTGGCGTTCACTTAAAAAAACAAACTTTGGAAATAGGAATAATAATAGAATTTAATGAGGAAAACGGTTCTGGTGTTATAGGCAATTGGAACGAACGAAAATATATTTTACACGAATACAATAGGTCTGATTTAAAAAAGGGAGACATTGTAATTTACGACTGTGGTGCTTTGCAAAATTATCATAACAATGAAAGAATTGCTTTATATTGTTATAACATTTATAGACTAAAAGATAAAAAAGACTTAATTTTAAAATCATTAGAAACTAAACTATTTTCTGATTTTAGTTCTCTTATCTGTCTTGTATTTCCAGAATTTATAGATAAAGTTATTTGAAAGAAACAGAGCCATACTTGAAAATACTGAATAATCTAAATGAATACTTAAAAAAAGTAAATTTTAAAGAAATTTTAAAAAATTATAAGATAGAATTATATAAAGGTGGTAATTATAAACCTGGTAGAGACCACACAGCTTATGCATATATTGAAAGTATTGGACATGATTCTATCAATGAATATGACTTATATCTGAAAGATCTGCTTCCTGAAATAAAAATTGACACTTACAGAGAAACAGGAGTTATTTGGAGCAAGAAACACGAAGATTATGATTCAGAGAAAGATGAAAAATATGCATTAAATCTTCATAAATCTATTAAATATAGAGCTAAATTATTATATAATATAG